>NZ_JBKOQN010000028.1:0-93402 GCF_046764895.1 Nocardia sp. CWNU-33
CGGCGGCCATAGCGGCAGGGAAACGCCCGGTCCCATTCCGAACCCGGAAGCTAAGCCTGCCAGCGCCGATGGTACTGCACTCGACAGGGTGTGGGAGAGTAGGACACCGCCGGAACATCATTCACGAGAGCCCCCCGACTTCGGTCGGGGGGCTTTCGTCGTTTACTGACGAGACCAGAACGAAGTGGTTTCGCAGCAATCTCGCAGGGAACAGCCAAGGTAAGCAGAGCACCGGCGTTGATCATGAACGTAGACATATATCATCGGTGGGACGGATAAGCCGAGAAGCATGGAGGTGCAGATGGTCGTGGCGACGACAACGGCCGACCGGGCGCCCAGTGATGCCGGCGCACCGACCCGATCTCGCTCGTGGCCGAGATTGCCCGCGACGGCCGGCTACCTGGCTGCGCTCGTCATCGTCACGGCGATCTTCTCGGTACTGAGCGATTCGGACCAGTCGAAGATGGTGCTGCACGCGAGCACCAACCTCCATAATCTGCTGAACGGGCACGTCGGCACCCTTTTTTCGAGCGCCCTGGTGATCGGTGATGTGAGCACAGCCTGGGCCATCATTCCCTTGCTCGGCTGCCTGCTTGCCCTTGCCGAATTGCGCTTCGGCGCGGTGCACCTGGTGCGCGTCTTCTTGGCCGGGCACCTCGGGGCCACTCTGCTCGTCGCCGCAGGTCTCTGGGTCGCCATCGATGTCGGCTGGGTGCCCGCGAGTATCCGCTGGGCGGAGGATGTCGGCGTCAGCTACGGGGCCATGGCATTGGTCGGCGCCCTCGTAGTCGCGGTCCCGCACCGCTGGCGGATCGCCTGGGCCACCACATGGTTCATGATCGCCGCAGAGGGTGTCCTGATCGAGCGGACCTTCACCAGCGTCGGTCATCTGCTCTCGTGCTGCATCGGATCGGCCGTGGGATTCGGCATGATTCGGGCCAATGCGACATCCACCCACAAGCTCACCAGGGTCGAATCGGCTCTGCTCGCGGTGAGCGTACTGCTCGCGGCCATCATGCTCATGGGCTGACCGGCGGCGCGACGGGCTGGCGACAGGGGCGGCCGGGCACTCGCCTACAGTGCTTGGGTGCGCCTAGTGATTGCTCGCTGTCAGGTCGACTACGTGGGGCGACTCACCGCCCATCTCGCAATGGCCCGCCGGTTGCTGCTGATGAAAGCGGACGGTTCGGTTCTCGTGCATTCCGACGGTGGCTCCTATAAGCCGCTGAACTGGATGAGCCCGCCGTGCTGGCTGGAGGAACGCAGCGGTGACGAGGTGCCCGACGGCGCGAAGGCGCTGTGGGTCGTCACCAATAAGGCCGGCGAAGAATTGCGGATAACTATCGAGGACATCGAGCACGACTCCTCGCATGAGCTCGGCGTCGATCCTGGTCTGGTGAAAGACGGGGTGGAGGCGCATCTTCAGGAGTTGCTCGCCGAGCACGTGCAGACCCTCGGTCCCGGCTATACGCTCATCCGCCGTGAGTACATGACGGCCATCGGGCCGGTAGATCTGCTGTGCCGTGATGCCGACGGCGCCACCGTGGCCGTGGAGATCAAACGCCGCGGCGAGATCGACGGTGTGGAACAGCTCACCCGGTACCTCGAATTGCTCAATCGCGACCCGCTGCTCGCTCCTGTCGCCGGGGTCTACGCGGCGCAGCAGATCAAGCCGCAGGCCCGTACGCTCGCCGAGGACCGCGGAATCCGATGCCTGATCCTCGATTACAACGCCCTACGCGGCACCGAGAGCAACGAATTCCGCCTCTTCTGAGTCGAGGTAGCCGACCGATGGCTCCGATCGATCCAGACGGGCGCAAAGAGCGCGTTCGGTCGAGGCTTAGGCTGGGTGCATGCCGCGTCGGAAGCCTCGCACCGACCGCCGCGCGGGTCCGCCCGCGGGCGGTGGGCTCGGCGACGTCTTCGGAAGTACCGAGCCGGGACCGGACAGTGACGACCTCTACACCGTCCGGACCATCCCAGGTAGTCGGGCGATCAAGACATATCGCTGTCCGGGCTGTGATCACGAAATCGTCCCCGGCGTAGCCCATGTCGTCGCCTGGCCCGCCTATGGCGGTGAGGACGATCGCAGGCACTGGCATCGGGGTTGCTGGAACGGCCGCCAGACGCGCAGGATAACCCGTCGCTGGTCGTGAATGCACTTGCGGCCGAACGTGTTTTCCCGGAGACGCAGGCCCTGTTCGCGATGGAACGACTGATTTCGCGGGCACGTCGAGTAACTCGTCGGGCACGCTCGCGACTGGTTCGGCCCGCCGCGGGACCTGAACGCAACTGTCGTAGTAGCGAACGAGTACAGCCCGGGGTTCGCGCAGTGGCGGTCGGAGAATTAGGAAGGCCGCCCCGGTCGGGGCGGCCTTCAGTGTGAATCTCGGTGGGTACCGCGTGTCGCCGCGTGGTCCGACGTCAGTGCGTGATGTCGGCGTTCTCGCGCTCTTCGTCCACGATGTCGTCATCCTCGGTGGCGACCTCGGGGATCGCCTTGGTGCGCGAGCCGGTCACCGACTTGGTGTTGCCGCCGATCGACTTGCGCTGGTCCGGAACCCCGTCCAGCAGTTCGCTTTCCCGGTTGACCGCAGCGAGCATGGCAGGCACCGAGTCGAGCTGGCCGCGGATGCCGAGCAGCTGGGCGAGCACTCGGCCGCGCAGCACGCGCATCTCCTCGGCCAGTTCCTTCGCGTGCGCGATCTTGCGCTCGGAGGTCTGGGTGGCGGAGGTGATGAGGCGGTTGGACTCGTCGGTCGCGTCCTTGATCCGCTGTGCGGCCTCGGCGCGGCTGGTGGCCTCCAGCTCCTCCATGGCGCGGGTGAGCTTGGTGCGACGCTCGGCCATGGTGACCTCGAAGTCCTGCTGGGTCGCCTTGCGCTTGGCGTCGGCTTCCTTACCGAGGCGGTCGGCCTCGGCCTGAGCGGCTTCGATGATCTTGGCGGACTCGGTACGCGCATTGGCCAGGGTCTGCTCGAACTCGATCTCGAGTGCTTCGCGCTTTTCCTTGGTCTCGGCAAGCAACGACTCGTACTTGCCACGCATTTCCGTGGCTTGCTGCTCCGCGATCGACACCATTTCCGCAGCCTCGGCCTGCGCCAGGGCGCGGACCTCGGAGGCCTCGTCGGAGGCCAGGCGGAGCATGCGGGAGATGCGGTCGGACATGCCTTCCGCAGTGGTCGGCGGAACCGAGAGGCGGTCGACCTCCTTGCGGAGCTCGTCGATCTCGTCCCGCGCGTCCTCCAACTGGCTCGCGAGGTTACGGGCTTGTGCCGCAGCAGCATCCCGGTCAGTGGCGGTGACCCTCAGCTCTGCATCGAAGCGGTCGAAGTAGTTGCGTACCTCGTCTTGCGCATAACCCTTGCGCACAACGGTGAAGGGCAGTGCAACGAAGCGATTGCGATCGGACTCAGGTGACGACATGGCCAACAAACTACAGCCTACCGAGACATCATGGTGACTCGACCGCGAATGTGATTCTGAAGAGTTTTTCGGGCCCGATCTTGATACTAGTGCGTAACATTCGCGTTCGGTTCGACCAACTCGATCAGCACACCGCCAGCATCCTTCGGGTGGATGAAATTGATGCGGGAATCGGCGGTTCCGTGCCGTGGCGCCTCGTACAGCAAACGCAGACCTCGATCGCGCAGATAGGTCGACACCGCATCGATATCGGTGACGCGGTAGGCGAGTTGCTGCAGGCCCGGTCCGCTGCGGTCGATGAACTTGGCGATGGTCGAGTCGGCGTTCAGCGGCGCCAGCAACTGCAGGGCAGTCGCGCTGTCCGGTGCGCCGGGCAGCGACAGCATCGCCTCGTGCACGCCTTGGCTCTCGTTGACCTCGCGATGCGTCTCGATCATGCCGAGATTCTCGGCATACCAGGCAATCGCGGCATCCAGATCGGGCACCGCGATGCCGACATGATCGACGGCGATGACGTAGTCGCCGGGGATGAAGCTCGAAGGATCCATAACGTTGCTCACCACTCGAACGTAGCGTCTGCCCGACCCGGCCGGATGGAGACCATCGATAGTGCTGTGCTCGGTCGAAGACACTGCTTGCTGAGATGCAGTCGGATGGGGTCCATCCGCAGTCCAGCGCTCGGCCGAGTGCAGGCGAGGCCACCGCTTGGTGGGGCGCAGTCGGACGACATCCATCGGTAGTCCCGTGCTCGGCCTAGCGCAGGTGAGGGCACCGCGTACCTGGCAGGGGTCGACTCGGACGGACAAGCTACCGTTGAGTACAAGATTCGATGCCGCGCCCGGGCGCGGCCGTTGTCGATCCAACGAATGCTGCTGTGAGGAAAAGAGGGCTCGTCGTGACCACTTCCGTGATCGTCTCCGGTGCGCGTACCCCGGTCGGCCGGCTGCTCGGAGGGCTGAAGGACTTCAGCGGGGCCGACCTCGGCGGCTTCGCGATCAAGGCGGCGCTGGAGAAGGGTGGCGTCGCGCCCGAGCAGGTCGATTACGTGATCATGGGTCAGGTGCTCACCGCGGGCGCGGGCCAGATCCCGGCTCGGCAGGCGGCAGTGGCCGGTGGTATTCCGATGGACGTGCCTGCGCTGACCCTGAACAAGGTGTGCCTGTCGGGCATCAACGCGATCGCCCTCGCCGACCAGCTGATCAGGGCGGGCGAGTACGAGATCGTCGTCGCCGGTGGCCAGGAGTCGATGAGCCAGGCGCCGCACTTGCTCGAAAAGAGCAGGGAGGGTTTCAAATACGGCGATGTGGCGCTGCGCGATCACATGGCCTACGACGGCCTCTACGACATCTTCACCGACCAGCCGATGGGTGCGCTGACCGAACAGCGCAACGACACCGAGCCGATCAGCCGCGCGGACCAGGACGCGTTCGCGGCCGCCTCGCACCAGCGGGCCGCGGCGGCGTGGAAGAACGGGCTTTTCGACACGGAGGTCGTTCCGGTCGCGGTGCCGCAGCGCAAGGGCGACCCGGTGCTGGTCTCCGCGGACGAGGGCATTCGCGCGGACACCACGGCGGAGTCGCTGGCCAAGCTGCGTCCGGCCTTCCGCAAGGACGGCACCATCACCGCGGGCACCGCCTCGCAGATCTCCGACGGCGCGGCCGCCGTCGTGGTGATGAGCAAGGCCAAGGCCGAGGCGCTCGGGCTGAGCTGGATCGCCGAGATCGGCGCCGCAGGCGTGGTGGCCGGTCCCGACTCGTCGCTGCAGGACCAGCCTGCCAATGCGATCGCCAAGGCTTGTGCGCGCGAAGGTATTTCGCCCGCGGAGCTGGATCTGGTCGAGATCAACGAGGCCTTCGCGGCGGTGGGCATCGCCTCCACCCGCAAGCTCGGCATCGACCCGGAGAAGGTCAACGTCAACGGTGGCGCGATCGCGATCGGTCACCCGCTCGGCATGTCCGGCGCGCGGATCCTGCTGCACCTTGCGCTGGAGCTGAAGCGCCGCGGTGGTGGCATCGGCGCTGCTGCTTTGTGCGGTGGCGGCGGTCAGGGTGACGCCCTGATCATCAAGGTCTAGCCGACCGGTGCCGGGCGTGGTGGTCTGATCAGGGCAGTCGCCGTGATCAGCACGCTGCGGCGGCGGCGATGGGCGGGTTGATCCGCACCGCCGTGGTGTGACGGGTTCAACTACGGACCGTCGTAGGAGTCCGGCACAATGGTGGCCATGGACAATTTCTTCGACCTGAGCACCGTCGCCAAGCGCTTCCGCTTCATCGCCGTGCTGGAGGCTATTTCCTGGGCCTTCCTGATTGTCGGCATGGTGTTCAAGCGTCTCCCCGAGCCGGTCCTGTGGCCGGTCAAGGTGTTCGGGATGACGCACGGCATCATCTTCGTGCTGTTCGTGATCGCTACGATCGTCGCGGCCCGTGAGCTGGGCTGGACGGTGAAGACCACGGTGCTTGCGCTGCTGTCGAGCATTCCGCCGTTCTGCACGATGCTTTTCGAGGTGTGGGCGGTGCGGACGGGTCAGCTGGGTGAGCTGAGCAACGCGCCGTCGGTCGACTCCGGGGCTCCCGCATCCGTCACGCCATGACAAACTGGAAGCCGTGACTCGACCTGCTGCCCGCCGTCCTTCGCCCGCCGTCGCCGCCGCTATGTCCGGTGCGGTCGATCTGTCCAGTCTGAAGCAGCCCCCGGCCGGTGCGGCCGGTGCGGCCGGTGGCGACTATGCGGTGAACGAGACGGATTTCGAGACGAAGGTTTTGCGCCGCTCGATCGCGGTGCCGGTGGTCGTCGCGCTGTACTCGCAGCGCAGCCCCGGCAGCGTCGAGCTGGTCAAACTGCTCGAGCGACTTGTCGTCGAAAACGGCGGCAGCTGGGCTTTGGCCACTGTCGAGGCCGAGGCCAATATGCGGATCGCGCAGGCCTTCGGTGTGCAGGGCATTCCGACGGTGATCGCGGTCGCCGGTGGCCAGCCGCTCGCGGATTTCCAAGGCGCACAGCCGGAATCGCAGGTTAGGCAGTGGCTGAACGCGGTCATCGACGCGGTGGCGGGCAAGCTCGACGGTGAGACCGCCGAGCCGCAGCCCGCCGAGGATCCCCGTTTCGCCGCTGCCGAGGCGGCGCTGGAGCAGGGTGACATGGCAGCCGCGGAGGCCGCCTACGAGGCCATCATCGCCGCAGAGCCGAACAACGAAGAGGCCAAGGTCGCGCTGCGTCAGCTGCGTTTCCTCGGTCGTGCCCAGAACATTCCCGGATCGGCGATTGCGACCGCGGATTCCGATCCGGCCGATGTCGGTGCCGCCTTCGACGCCGCGGACCTCGAACTGTTCAACCAGCAGCCCGAGGCCGCGTTCGACCGGCTGATCGCGTTGATCAAGCGGACCGCCGGTGATGAGAGGACACAGGTCCGCACCCGCCTGCTGGAACTGTTCGAGCTCTTTGATCCGGCCGATCCGGTCGTCGTCGCGTCCCGCAGGAAGCTGGCCGCCGCATTGTACTGAGCGCGCCCGCTGCCGGGTGCGCTCAGGCCAGTGCCTCGACCTTGCTCGCATCGAACTCGACGTACTCGACGATCGCGCCGCCCGGGTGCCGGACCGTAAGATTGCGCCCGGTTGGGACGTCGTTGGGTCCGTCGAGTGTCTGCCCGCCCTCCCGCTCGACCACCGCGAGGACTTCCTCGAGGGTGTCGACGATCGTGGTGGCCTGCACATTGCGGAAGGGAGCGAGGCTCTCCGGGGTCCCGGCGACCAGGAGGAAGTCACCGATTCCGGCCAGCTCCACATCGCGATAGGCGAAGCGCAGACCAGGCTGCGCGCCGGTCAGGGCGGTGAAGGTCGGCAGGGCGGTGTCGAGATCGTCGACGTAGATGCGGGCGAAGGTGTTCCGAACTGCCATGACGTATTCCATTCATTTCGATAATTGCCGAAGTATCGAAATGATCGTATAGGCAACGATACCGCTCCGCTCGCCCGATGGCGTCGGCTAATCCGGCGCGAGCCAGACCGCGCTGTTGGGGGCCAGGGCGACGGTCGCCGACGCCGGCCTGCCGTGCCATGGCTCGTCGAGCGCGGTCACGGCGCCGAGGTTGCCGATGCCGGAGCCGCCGTAGGCGATGGCGTCGGTGTTGAGGATTTCGCGCCAGCGGCCGGTGGCGGGCAGGCCGACGCGGTATTCGTCGTGCACCGAACCGGAGAAGTTGTAGACGCAAGCGACCATCGAGCCGTCGGAGCCATAGCGCAGGAAGGCCAGGACATTGTTGGCGCGGTCGTCGGCCTCGATCCAGGAGTACCCACCGGGTGCGGTGTCCTGCGTCCAGAACGCGGGGTGCGCGCGATAGACCGCGTTGAGGTCGCGCACGGCGGCGGTGATGCCGAGGTGCAGCGGATTGTCCAGCTCGTGCCAGTCCAGGCCGCGATCGTGCGACCATTCACGAAACTGGCCGAAATCCTGCCCCATGAACAGCAATTGCTTACCGGGATGGGCCCACATATAGGCCAGCAGGGCGCGCACGCCCGCGGCCTTGGCGAAATCGTCGCCGGGCATCCTGGTCCACAGGGTGCCCTTGCCGTGCACGACTTCGTCGTGGCTGATCGGCAGCACGTAGTTCTCGCTCCATGCGTACACCAATGAGAAGGTGATCTCGTTGTGGTGCCAGGAGCGGTGGATCGGATCGCGGCCGAGGAACCCGAGGGTGTCGTGCATCCAGCCCATGTTCCACTTCATGGTGAAACCGAGGCCGCCGACGTCGCTGCCCCTGGTCACTCCGGGCCAACTCGTCGATTCTTCGGCAATGGTGACGACGCCGGGGTGGTACCGGTGCACGGTGTTGTTCAGGTCCTGGAGGAAATCGACGGCTTCCAGGTTCTCCCGGCCGCCGTACACATTCGGCTCCCAACCCCCTTCGGGGCGTGAGTAATCCAGGTACAGCATGGAGGCCACCGCGTCGACGCGCAGGCCGTCGATGTGGAACTCCTCGATCCAGTACCTGGCGTTGGCGACGAGGAAGTTGCGGACCTCGTTGCGGCCGAAGTCGAAAACGTAGGTGCCCCAGTCGAGTTGCTCGCCGCGGCGCGGGTCGGGATGTTCGTAGAGCGGGGTGCCGTCGAAGCGGGCCAGCGCCCATTCGTCGCGCGGGAAGTGCGCGGGTACCCAATCCAGCAGCACGCCGATCCCCGCGGCATGCAGGCGATCCACGAAGGAGCGGAAGTCGTCGGGTGAGCCGAAGCGCGCGGTGGGCGCGTAGTAGGAGGTGACCTGGTATCCCCAGGAACCGCCGAACGGGTGCTCGGCGATAGGCAGCAGCTCGATGTGGGTGAATCCGGCTGCGCGCACGTAATCGGCCAGCTGATCGGCCAATTCGCGGTACCCGAGACCGGGATGCCAGGATCCGAGATGGACTTCGTAGACGCTCATCGGCGCGCGCGTCGGATCGGTGCGTTCGCGAGCGGCGACCCAATCATGGTCGGACCACGCGTAATTGCTCTCGGTGACGACCGACGCGGTGGCAGGGGGGAGTTCCGTCGCGAACGCCAGCGGATCGGCGTGGTCCACCGTCCGGCCGTCCGCACCATGTACCCGGAACTTGTATTTGGCGCCGACGCCGACACCGGGCACGAACACTTCCCATACCCCGGACGAGCCGAGTGCGCGCATCGGTGCGGTGTTGCCGCTCCAGCTGTCGAAATCACCGATCACGGTGACGCCGCGGGCATTCGGAGCCCAGACCGCGAACGAGGTGCCGCTCACCTCGCCGTCAAGGGTGGTGTAGTGGCGCGGATGCGCGCCGAGCACATCCCACAGGTGTTCGTGGCGGCCTTCGCCGATGAGATGCAGATCGAGCTCGCCGACGGTGGGCAGGAAGCGGTACCCATCGGGGGTGATGATCTGCTGGCCGCCCGGATAGGTGGTCACGAGGCGATAGTCCATGACATCGGGGTAGGGCAGCACTGCGGCGAATATCCCGTGCCCCAACGACTTCAGTGGATGGTCGGCACTACCGACGCGTGCCGACACCGTCTCCGCGTGCGGTCGCAGCGCCCGGATGACCGTGCCGTCACGGTGTGGGTGCGCGCCGAGTACGGTGTGCGGATCGGTGTGGGTTCCGGCCGCGAGCAGCATCAGGTCGCGGCGTTTCACCACCGTGGCATCGCTCATCGGAAGGTTCCGCGATAGGCGAGTTCGGCGCGAACCTGCTGCGGCACCGGCGGCAGCGCCAGAATGTGAGCGACCGAGTTGGCCGGATCCAGCCGCACGTAATTCGTTTGCGCCCAGTGGTATTCCTCGCCGCTGACCTCGTCGTAGACGACCGGATGGTCGTGCCATTCATGCCCGATCGCGGGCAGGTCGAGCGAAATCATGCCCTGCTCGGCGCCGAAGGGGTTGAGGTTCACCACGATCAGCACGGCGTCGCCACTGACCGGATCGATTTTCGAGTAGGCGATCAGCGCGTCGTTGTCGACGTGATGGAAATGCACGCAGCGCAGCTGCTGGAGGGCGGGGTGCGCGCGACGGATCTCGTTCAGCCGAGTGATCCACGGCTCCAACGATTCTCCGCGCGCCAGCGCCTCGGCGAACGGGCGCGGGCGCAGTTCGTACTTCTCGGAATCCAGGTACTCCTCGCTGCCCGGTCGCACCGCCTGGTGCTCGAACAATTCGAATCCGGAGTAGATGCCCCAGGTAGGGGCCAAGGTCGCTGCGAGGACCGCGCGAATGGCGAACATGCCAGGCCCGCCGTGCTGGAGGCTCTCGTGCAGGATGTCGGGGGTGTTGGTGAACAGGTTCGGTCGGGCCTCGTCCGCTTTCGCGGCCAGCTCCTTGCCGAATTCGGCCAGCTCCCATTTGGCGATGCGCCACGTGAAGTATGTGTAGGACTGGCTGAATCCGCGTCTCGCGAGGCCGTACAGCCGAGCCGGCCTGGTGAACGCCTCGGAGAGGAAGATCGCCTCGGGGTCGGTGCGTCGCACCTGCGCGATCAACCATTCCCAGAAGTCGGCGGGCTTGGTGTGCGGGTTGTCGACACGGAAGATCTTGACGCCCGAGCCGATCCAGTGCCGCACCACACGCAGGATTTCCGCGTACAGCCCGTCGGGATCGTTGTCGAAGTTGACCGGATAGATGTCCTGGTACTTTTTCGGCGGATTCTCGGCGAAGGCGATGGTGCCGTCGGGCAGCGTGGTGAACCACTCCGGATGCGCCTGTACCCAGGGATGATCGGGTGCACACTGCAGGGCCAGATCGAGGGCCACCTCGAGGCCGAGTTCGGAAGCGGTGCTGACGAACTCGGTGAAATCGGCTTCGGTGCCGAGTGCCGGATGGATCGCGTCGTGCCCGCCGTCCTTCGACCCGATCGCCCACGGCGAGCCGACATCGTCCGGCTCGGCGGTGAGCGCGTTGTTGCGGCCCTTGCGGTTGATCTCGCCGATCGGATGGATCGGCGGCAGATAGATGACGTCGAAACCCATGCCCGCGATGCGCGGTAATTCCTTCGCCGCCGTGGTGAAGGTGCCGTGGATCGGGTTGCCCGCGGCGTCCCAGCCGCCGGTCGAGCGCGGGAAGAACTCGTACCACGAGCCGTACAGTGCGCGTTGACGTTCCACCTGCACGGTGTGCTGCGCGCCTCGGGTGACCATGTCCCGCAACGGCGTCGTGCGCAGGATCTCGGAGATCTCCGCGCCGAAGGCCGCCGCGACCCGTGCGGGCAGCTGTTCGTTGCTGCGCAGCGCGGTCGCGGCCGCTCGGAGGCGCTCGAATTGTTTCTTCGGGACGGCTTGGGCCGCGCGCTCGAACAGTCGGGCGCCGAGCTCGAGATCGTTGGCCAGATCCACGGCGCTCTGCCCGACGGCCAGTTTTGCCTCGACCGCCGCGCGCCAGGTGGCGATCGGATCGCTCCAGCCCTCGATGCGATAGGTCCACGCGCCGGGCAGGTTCGGGACGAATGTCCCGTTGAATACGTCGGGCTCGAAATCCGGCGCCATCCGAATCCTGGTGATCCGTGACGTGCCGGGAGCGCGCACCGCCAGCGTGGCGGCAACCGCGTCGTGCCCCTCACGCCAGACCACGGTGCGCACCGGAAAGACCTCGCCGACCACGGCCTTGGCCGGTCGGCCGCCCGCGATGGACGGGGCAGTGTCATCGATAGCGATGCGGCCGGTCACGGGACCAACCGTACCGTTACCTCGCGCCGAGGCGTTGCTCAGCGCGCGTCGGCGGCGAGGCCGAGGCCGAGTGCGACCAGCACCGCACCGAGCGCCCGCTCGATCCGCTGCCGGATCCCGGTTCTGCGCAGCCAGGCCCCGGCCCGGTCGGCGGCCACCACAACGCCTACGCACCAGGCGGTGTCGATGGTGAGCTGGATCATGGCCAGGACCAGCACGGTCGGCAGCACCGGTCCGTCGGCGGGCAGAAATTGCGGGAGGATCGTCAGTCCGAAGACCGCGGCCTTCGGGTTGGCGGCGATCGAGATCAGCGAGGCGCGGAAGGCCGCGGCGGGCGTCCGTCCGGTAGGCAGCATTTTCGTCATAGTGGCGCCGAACTCGTCATCGCCGCGCGCCCCGCGCCAGGCCTGTACGCCGAGCCAGATCAACACCACGCCACCGACGATGTGCACTGCGGTATTCATGAACCGGTTCGCGACCAGCAGCACCGACAGACCCGCCCCGCCGGCCAGCGTCCACCCGAACACTCCGATCTCGTTGCCCGCCACCGCCGCCAGCCCCGCCGCGCGCCCGTCGCGCACCGCGCGTTGCAGGAACAGCGCCGTGGCCGGGCCGGGCAGCGCGGCAAGAATAAGGCAGGCCAACAGAAATTGGGGGAGGACATCGACCCAGTGCGGCATCAGCCGATGCTGTCACGAACCTGGGTGGTCGGCCACTGGAATTCGGGTGCACGAGAACTGCCTCGACCCGGGCCTCAGCGCCGCACTGCCCGAGCTCGGCCGCCTCGGGAGCGGGCTCGCAACCCGTCCTGCCGCAGTGAATCGGCCTTGCCGAACGTGGCTCCGGCGGGTGCCGGGGGCGCGGTTCGCGATTCGGTTGTGGGACACGAGCCCGATATGCAGGCCCGAGCCGTCGGAAGCTCATGCAGGAAGCCGTGCGCCGACGCGACTACTGACGGCCGGTGCGGTCGACGGCTACACGGGTGGTCACGGCATTCGGGTGCGCATCGCTTCGAGTAGTCGGCGCAATGCCGCGGTCGTGTCGGCCAGCGCGCCGGGGTCGTCGGTGCTCGCCAGCCACAGCGCCGCTTCGTTCATGGCACCGGACAGCAGGTGGGTGAGGGGTGCTATCGGCTGTGGTGTGAGTACGCCGTCGTCGATGAGCAGGGCCAGCGCTTGGGCGAGGTGCCGGGCGGAGGCGGCCTCGTCCATCGCGCGCCATTCGTGCCAGCCGAGTACGGCGGGACCGTCGATCAGCATGATGCGTTGGATCTCCGGGGCGGTGCAGGTGGTCAGGAAGGTCTCGCAGCCGACCATCAGCTGCGTCCAGGGATCGGTGTGGGCTTCCGCGGCCGCCGCGACTCGTTCGCCGACCTCGTGCTGTAGCTGTTCGAGCACCGCGCGGAACAGTTCGGCCTTGCCTGAGAAGTTGTGGTACAGCGCACCCTTGGTCACTCCGGTAGCCGCCACGATCTCCGATAGGCCAACGGCGCCATAGCCTTTCGCCGCAAACAAGCGCCGGCTCTCGCGCAGCAGCGCGCTGCGCGTCTCTTCGCGCTGTTGGGTCCGCATGGTGCTCGGCATTGCTGTCCTCTCGTTGACATACCGATGGTATGTCGACTAGCTTAACTCGCATACCAACGGTATGTGAAAGGCGAGAACATGGAACTGAGCAGCCTCTACCCCGTCATCGGCACTGATCGGCTCACCGAAACCCGCGACTTCTACACCAAGTGGCTCGGCTTCGAGATCACCTTCGAGGCCGACTGGTATCTCAGCCTGCGCCGGCCGGGCACAGTGAACTACGAGCTCGCGCTGCTCGACTACACCCACGAGACCGTGCCTGCGGCCTACCGCAAGCCGGTGCAGGGTCTGCTGCTGAACTTCGAGGTCGTCGACGTCGACGCCGAGTGGGAGCGGATGGTGGTGCAGGGCGGCATCGAAGCCGAGCTGGAAATCCGCACCGAGGACTTCGGGCAGCGGCACTTCATCGTGGCCGATCCCAGCGGTGTGCTGATCGATATGATCACCGTGATCCCACCGTCGCAGGAATACGCCGAGCAGTTCAGCGACGAGTACATTGCCGAGAAGTTCACCGCGTGATCACTGCGTCGGTGCGCAGTGACCCGGGCCGCCATGCCAGTCGAGCGCGCGATTGTTCGGTAGGGTTCGCCTGGTGAAGGCACTTCGTCGATTCACCGTCCGTGCCCATCTGCCCGACCGTCTGGCGGCCCTGGGCGAACTGTCCACGAACCTGCGCTGGTCATGGCATTGGCCTACCCAGGACCTGTTCGCCGAGCTCGATCCCGAGCTGTGGCGCGAGGTCGGACGCGATCCGGTGCGGATGCTGGGGGAGGTACCCGCGGCACGGCTGGACGAGCTCGCCGCCGACGCGGACTACACCGGACGGGTCGACGCCGCGGCCGCGGATCTGCGCGACTACCTGACGCGGCCCGGCTGGTTCCAACGGCAGACCGACGCGCCCGCCGTGCGCGGCATCGCCTACTTCTCCATGGAATTCGGTGTCACCGAGGTGCTTCCGAACTATTCCGGCGGCCTCGGCATCCTCGCCGGTGATCACCTGAAAGCCGCATCCGATCTCGGCCTGCCGCTGATCGGCGTCGGATTGCTGTATCGGTCCGGCTACTTCCGGCAATCGCTGACCGGCGACGGCTGGCAGACCGAGCATTATCCGGCGCTGGACCCGCAGGGCCTGCCGCTGCGCCTGCTGACCACCGACGATGGTCGAGCGAAGCCGGGGCGGTCGGATTCGGCGCCGGTGCTCGTGCACGTGGCAATGCCCGATCAGCGAGTGCTGCGGGCACGGGTGTGGATCGCACAGGTCGGGCGGGTGCCGCTGCTGCTGCTGGATTCCGATATCGCCGAGAACGATCCGGAGCTGCGAGCGGTCACCGACCGGCTCTACGGCGGCGACCAGGACCACCGGATCAAGCAGGAGATTCTGGCAGGCATCGGCGGTGTGCGTGCGGTGCGCGCCTACACCGCCGCGACCGGGCTGCCGGATCCCGACGTATTCCACATGAACGAGGGGCACGCCGGTTTCCTCGGTGTCGAGCGGATCCGCGAGTTCGTCTCGGCGGGACTGGATTTCGATACCGCGCTGGCCGCGGTGCGGTCCGCAACGGTATTCACCACGCACACTCCGGTGCCCGCGGGCATCGACCGGTTCCCGATGCCGCTCGTGCGCAGGTACTTCGGCGGTGGCCACGGTGAATCCGAGTCCGCCATGCTGCCGGGACTGTCTGTCGACCGGATCGTGGCCCTCGGACGGGAGGCCGATCCGTCGGTCTTCAATATGGCGCACATGGGCTTGCGGATGGCTCAGCGCGCCAACGGTGTCTCCCAGCTGCACGGTGCGGTCAGCCGCGCGATGTTCGCGCCGTTGTGGCCGGGCTTCGACGCGGCCGAGGTGCCGATCGGTTCGGTCACCAACGGTGTGCACGCCCCGACCTGGGCCGCACGCGAATGGTTCGACAAGGCCCGCGAATACATCGGCCCCGAGCTGGTCGAAGAGGCGCGCGGCTGGGAGAAGCTGCGCGACGTCGACCTCGGCGAACTGTGGTCGACCCGCAACACCTTGCGCGCCACCCTTGTCGACGAGGTGCGCCGCCGAGTGCGCGCATCCTGGTTGGAGCGCGGCGCCGCGTCGGCCGAGTTGAGTTGGGTCGAGAGTGTTTTCGATCCGAACGTGCTGACCGTCGGTTTCGCCCGCCGGGTGCCGACCTACAAGCGGCTCACCCTGATGCTGCGCGACCCGGAGCGGTTGCGTGCGCTGCTGCTCGATCCCGAACGGCCGATGCAGCTGGTGGTCGCGGGCAAGAGCCATCCCGCCGACGACGGCGGCAAGGCGCTGATCCAGCAGGTGGTCCGCTTCGCCGACGATCCCGAGGTGCGCCACCGCATCGTCTTCCTGCCCGACTACGACATGTCGATGGCCCGCTACCTGTACTGGGGTTGCGATGTGTGGCTGAACAATCCGCTGCGGCCGCTGGAGGCGTGCGGCACCTCCGGCATGAAGTCCGCGCTCAACGGCGGACTCAACCTGTCCATTCGCGACGGCTGGTGGGACGAGATGTACGACGGCGAAAACGGTTGGGCCATTCCGACCGCCGACGGCGTCTCCGACGAGCACCGTCGCGACGATCTGGAGGCCGGTGCCCTCTACGACCTGTTCGAACGCACCGTCGCCCCGCGCTTCTACGACCGTGACCGCAACGACATGCCGGTGCGCTGGGTAGAGATGGTCAGGCACACATTGCAGACCCTCGGTCCGAAGGTATTGGCCTCACGCATGGTCCGTGACTATGCCGTCGAGTACTACGCTCCCGCCGCGGCCGCGGGCCTGCGGGCAAACGCCGACGAATTCGCCGCCGCTCGCGCGAGCGCCGACTATCGCCGCCGAGTGGAGGCCGCATGGCCCTCGGTCAAGGTGATCCAGGTCGACAGTGCAGGCCTGCCCGATACCCCGATCATCGGCGCGGAATTGTCCCTGGCTGCCCGCATCGACCTCGGTGGCCTCAGCACGTCCGACGTCACTGTTCAGGCCGTGCTCGGCCGGGTGTCGCCGACCGATGACCTGTCCGATGTCACCACGTTTCCGATGACCCACACCGGATCGGATTCCGGCGTCGAAATTTTCACCGTCGAAACTCCGGTGCCGCTGTCCGGCGCCGTCGGCTACACGGTGCGGGTGCTGCCCCACCATGAGCTGCTTGCCAGCGATGCCGAACTGGGGCTGGTCGCCGCGCCGAGCGCCTAGCGATTCCGGGCGCGTCGCGGCGCGAGAACGCCGGAGGTAACCCGAGGTCAACGGGCTCGGGACGGGTGGGTGTTGCGGGCTGCGGGACGGCAATGGTGACGCTGCTCACGAAGTGGGCGGTCGGGACATCGGCCGAGTTCTGTTGTTCAGTGAATTGTCGGCTACCGTGCCCTGGCACCCCCGTACCCATTTCCGACTGGAGAGCCCATGGTCACCGACGTTCTGACGCGCACCCGAGGACGCCTCGACGCGTACTTCGGCATCAGTTCGACCGGCTCGACTGTGAAGCGCGAATTGATGGCGGGCACGATCACGTTCCTGGCCATGTCCTATGTGCTCGCGGTGAACCCGTCGGTGCTCGGCGATGAGGGCGCGCTCGGTGACAAAGGCATTCCCATGCAGGCGGTATTCACCGCGACGGCCGTCGCCGCGGTGTTCGGCACGCTCGTCATGGGGATCTGGGCCAGATATCCGATCGCCCTCGCGCCCGGTATGGGGCTCAACGCATTCTTCGCGTACTCGGTGGTGCTCGGGATGGGGATTCCGTGGCAGGTGGCGCTGTCGGGGACCTTCCTGTCCGGCGTGATCTTCTTCGTGCTCGCGATCACCAAGGTGCGCGAACGCATCCTCAATGCCATTCCGATGCAGATGAAACTGGCCGTCGGGGCCGGCATCGGTATGTTCGTGGCGTTCCTCGGCTTGAAGAACGCGGGCATCGTGGTCAACAGCGAGGCGACGCTGGTCACCCTCGGTGATTTCACCAAGGGCACCACGCTGCTCGCGCTGTTCGGTCTCGTGGTGACCGTGGTGTTCCTTGTCATCGGCTGGCACGGCGCGGTGCTGTACGGCATCGTGCTCACGGCGCTGGTCGGCGTCATCAGTGGTCTGGTCGATCTGCCCGACGGCGTGGTGTCGATGCCGAAGGGGCTGGAGCACACCTTCGGTCAGGCGATCATCCATCTGCCCGACGCGTTCACCGGACAGCTGGCCGTCGTCATTCTCACGATGTTGTTCGTCGATTTCTTCGATTGCTCCGGCACCTTGATCGGCGTGGCCAACCAGGCCGGGCTGCTCGACAAGGACGGCAAGCTGCCCCGGGCGGCAAGCGCGCTGGCCGCGGACTCGGTGGGCACCATGGCGGGCGCGGTCATCGGAACCTCCACCACCACCGCCTACGTCGAATCGACGGCGGGTGTCTCGGCGGGCGGGCGGACCGGCATGACCGCCGTGACCACCGCGGGATGGTTCTTGATCGCCATGTTCTGCTACCCGATCTTCGCGGTCGTCGCGGGCTCGGCCTCGATCACCGCGCCCGCACTGATTGTGGTCGGCGTGCTGATGGCACGGGCGCTGGGCGAGATCGACTGGAACCGGCTGGAGTACTCCATCCCGGCCTTCATCACCGTCATCATGATGCCGCTGACCTACTCGATCGCGAACGGGCTGGCGATGGGGATGCTGTTCTACCCGATCGTCATGGTTGCCAAGGGACGCGTCAAAGAGGTGCACCCGGCGATGTGGGCGCTGATGGTCATGTTCCTCGGATACTTCTTCTTCCTCGCGGAATAAGGCGGCGGTCTGGCCGGTTGGCCCCAATCGTGCGACAATCGGACCGCAGTCCACTTCGTCGCCGAGGCCAATGAAATGTTGTTTGGAATCGAATTGCAAGGATGAGGACCAGCATGACCACCAAGAGCACGCCCGAGCGCGCTACCAGCGCAAACGATCTCGATAACTTCTCCGCCGACATCGGCCTGCTGTTGCTGCGGGTCGTCTTCGGCGGGCTGCTTGCCGCACACGGCACCCAGAAGCTGTTCGGGTGGTTCAGCGGATACGGCTGGAGCAAGAACGCCGCCGCCTTCGACTCCATGGGCTACAACCCCGGCAAGCTTTTCGGCACTCTCGCCGGGCTCAGCGAGCTGACCGGCGGTCTGTTGCTGCTGCTGGGCCTGCTGACTCCGCTGGCAGCGGCCATCGTGCTCGGCACCATGATCAACGCCATCAACACCACCTGGAGTGGCGGCCTGCTGACCGGCAAGGGCTACGAAACGGCTCTGCTGTTCGCAGTCGTCGGCGCGAGCATCGCGTTCACCGGCCCGGGTAAGTTCTCGCTGGACAGCGGCCGTCCGTGGCAGCGGCAGGGGTTCGTCTGGGGCGCGGGCGCCGTGGTGCTGGCTGTGGCCGCGGCGGTGCTCACCCTGATCTTGAAGTGGGTGCTCTGATCTCGACGCGTTCGGTGCGGACGCACAATTGAATTCGTCGATGGTGGCGCGGTGACCGAGGGGTCGCCGCGCCACCGTTGTCTGTGATCGTCGTCATGTCACACTCGGGCAACTCGCATCGTCGTTGTAGTTGTTGCTCGACAACAGGTGACGATGAAGGAGACGGCGATGACGATCGAGATCAGTAACCCGGCCGAACTGCACGACCCCACCGGCTTCGGCTACAGCCACGTGGCACGAGTGACGGGCGAGCTGGTTCTGATCGCCGGGCAATATGATTCCGACGCCGACGGGCACACCACCAGCGACGACTTCGCCGCTCAGGTCGACCGTGCCTTCGCCAATCTCGGCACCGCGCTGCGCTCGGCGGGCTTGGATTACGCCGATGTGGCGCAGTTGCGGACGTTCATCGTCGACCACGATCTGGACAAGCTCGCCGTGCTGGGGAAGAAGATCGCCGAAATCTGGGGCGACAAGCCTCCGGTCCAGACGTTGGCCGGGGTTGCCGCGCTGGCGCTGCCCACGATGCTGTTCGAGGTGGATGCCGTCGCCGTGCGCGACTGACACCGGGAGTTCGGCTCGTGCCGGTAAGGGACGGTTCACGACGCGGCGGCGGCAGAGCCGGCTTCGTCGTGAACCGTCTGCGCGATCTCAGCGCCGTGTCGGGCTCGGCTTCGAGTGCAGGACTGGAACATTCGTCACGGCATGGTGGAACTTGTCGCGCGTTTCTCGGAGGGTGTTTTGTATCCCCTTGTCGTGCAGCTCTTTTCGTAGACCATCGATGAGATCGTGCTGGCACACACCTTCGGACACGGTCTGATGTCGGGGTGCTGCGCAGCAGGCGATTTGGTTCGGCCGTGCGCGAAAGTTGGTGTCCCCGCGCCGCGTGCAGGGCTTGGCGCGGGGACTGCCGATACGTCCGGTGTGGGAATTGGGTTCCAGCGGAGTACCAAGGCCAAATTTACTTCTGTCTGGAAGTAATCGCCCGCTTTGTGAGTGGTATCACAGTGACGTAGCGGTGAGTCGTTCGAGTGCCTTGGTCACCACATTCGGGTCCGAGGTTTCCCAGTACGGCGGCAGCGAAGCACGCAGGTAGCCGCCGTAGCGCGCGGTGGCCAAGCGGGAATCGAGGATGGCGACCACGCCGCGGTCGTCGACGCTGCGCAGTAGCCTGCCGGTGCCCTGGGCGAGCAGTAGCGCCGCATGGTTGGCGGCGACGGTCATGAAGCCGTTGCCGCCGCGTGACTCCACCGCGCGCTGCCGTGCCGTCAGCAGCGGATCGTCGGGCCGCGGGAACGGAATCCGATCCAAGATCACCAGGCTCAGCGACGGGCCCGGCACGTCGACGCCCTGCCACAGCGACAGCGTGCCGAACAGTGAGGTCTCCGGATCGTCGGCGAACTTGCGCACCAGCGCGCCGGTCGAGTCGTCGCCTTGGCAGAGCACCGGTGTGTCGAGCCGCCCGCGCAGCGCCTCGGTGGCCGCTTTGGCGGCGCGCATGGAGGAGAACAAGCCGAGCGTGCGGCCGCCCGCGGCGCGGATCAGCCGCTCGATCTCATCGAGGTAGGCAGGCGCGAGTCCATCGCGACCGGGCGCGGGCAGATGCTTGGCGACATACAGGATGCCGGACTTGGCATGGTCGAACGGCGAGCCGACATCCAGTGAACTCCACCGGACCGTCTCCACATCCGACGGCGCGACGGCACCGTTCGCGGTGGCCGAATCCGTGCGGCTCCCCGACTGCGCGGGCAGACCCCACGTGATCGCGAGGCCATCGAACGAACCGCCGATCTGCAATGTTGCTGAGGTCAAGACCACCGTCGCGGTGCCGAACAACCTGCTGCGCAACAGGCCGCCCACCGAAAGCGGCGCCATCCGCAGCGTGCGCCGGACGACCCCGCGTATCTCGTCGGCAGCGAGCCAGATGACATCGCGCCTGCTCGCAGGATCGGGTTCGTCGAACGCCGTCAGCGCGCGTACCGCGCTGTCGTGCACCTCGTCGATCGCGGCGAGCGCTTGGGTGCGTGCGGCGGCGCTCTCCGGGTCACCCTGCGCGGACATGCCGCCCTGTGGGGCCAGCGCGGTGCGCACGTTCCATGCCGCGTCGCGGACCAGGGCGAGCACCGGGGCGACACCACCGGGCAGCGCGTCCCAACGGGCGGCGGGCAGCTCGTCCAGGACGTTGTGCCAGGCCTCCGACGCGCCTTCGAGACGGTCGACCTCCTGTTCGTCGACGAGCTTGGCGCAGCGGCGCGCCGCCGCGCTGATGGCCGAGGGCGCCAGTTCCGCGGTGGCCACGCCGGTCACCCGGTCGACCAGCTCGTGCGCCTCGTCGATGACGACGACATCGTGTTCCGGCAGCACCTGGATGCCGCTGATCGCGTCGATGGCGAGCAGGGCGTGATTGGTCACCACCACATCGGCCTGCGCCGACTCCGCCCGCGCCCGTTCGGCAAAGCAGTCCTGCCCGAACGGGCAGCGCGACTTGCCGAGGCATTCCCGCGACGACACGCTGACCTGCCGCCAGGCGCGATCGGTCACGCCGGGTGCCAGCTCGTCGCGATCGCCGGTCTCGGTGTCGGAGGCCCACTCGTTGAGCCGCTGCACCTCCCGGCCGAGCCGGGAGATCGCGAACGCGTCGAACAGCTCTGCCTCGGCGGGCTCGTCCGGGATCACGCTATTGATCTTGTTCAAGCACAGATAGTTGTTGCGGCCCTTGAGGATTGCGAACTGGGCCGTGCGCCCGAGCGGCTTGCTCAGCGCCTCGGAAAGCCGGGGCAGGTCCCGGTCGACCAGCTGGCGCTGCAAGGCGATCGTCGCGGTCGACACCACGACCGTCCGCCCGGTCCGCACCGCGTGCCGCAGGCTCGGCACCAGGTATGCCAGCGACTTCCCGGTCCCGGTTCCCGCCTGCACGGCGAGATGTTCCTTGGTATCGATCGCGTGGTCCACCGCCGCGGCCATCGTCACCTGCCCGACCCGCTCTTTCCCGCCGAGCGCCTGCACGGCAGTGGCCAAAAGGTCGGAGGTGGGCGGCAGTTCGGGCACGCGAGCAGCCTACTGGTTGGGACCGACAGGGATCACCGTCCATCGGGGTCGCCAAGCGCCGCGCTCGGGCCTCCGAGCCCCGCCGCTGATCAGCTCACGAATGTCGTCGGAATCGCCGGGTCGCCGTCGGACAGCTTCAGGCCCTCCCACGGCAGGCTGACCAGCCCGCGCGACACCAGTTTGCGGCTGTCGGCGAGCACCGGTAGACCATCGACCGCCTTGCCGCCGCGCACCAGCGGAACCAGCAGCTCGCGGGCCTCGAATCCGTTCGTGGCCGGTGCGGTGCCTGCGGCGGGGTAGATGATCTCTTCGACGATGGTGCCGGTGTGCCGCGCCAGCCGGATCGCTTTTTTGGTGCCGCCGCGCGACTGCTTGTGGCTGCTGCGCTTGGCCACCGGCAGGCCGTCCACCTCGACCAGCTTGTAGACCATGCCTGCCGTCGGCGCGCCGGAACCGGTGACCAGCGAGGTGCCGACGCCGTAGACGTCGACCGGCTCGGCCCGTAGCGCGGCGATGGCGTACTCGTCGAGATCGCCGGACACCACGATGCGGGTGTTGGTGGCGCCGAGGCCGTCGAGCTGATCGCGCACCTGTCTGGCCAGGACGCCGAGATCACCGGAATCGATGCGCACGCCACCCAGTTCGGGGCCGGCGACCTCGATGGCGGTCGCGACGCCCGCCGTGATGTCGAAGGTGTCCACCAGCAGCGTCGTCCCGACACCGAGCGCGTCGATCTGACTGCGGAACGCGGCCGCCTCGTGTGCGCCGTCGGTAGCGCTGTGCAGCAGGGTGAACGCGTGCGCACTGGTGCCCGCGCCCGGCACGCCGAAGCTGCGCACCGCCTCCAGATTCGAGGTGGCGTCGAAGCCCGCAAGATAGGCGGCTCGTGAGCTGGCGGGTGCGGCCAGCTCGTGGGCGCGCCGCGAGCCCATCTCGATCATCCGACGCCCGCCTGCGGCGCTCACCATGCGGGCGGCAGCCGAGGCGATTGCGCTGTCGTGGTTGAGGATCGAGAGCGCGAGCGTCTCCAGCAGGACGCATTCCGCGAAGCTGCCACACACCGAAAGAATCGGTGAGCCAGGGAAATACAGATCGCCCTCGGCGTAGCCGTCGATATCGCCGGTGAATGTGTAATCGCGCAGCCACTCGATGGTCGCGGCGTCCGAGAAGCCCGCGATGGTCGCCAATTCCGGTTCGCCGAATCGGAAGTGCGCCAGCGCCTCCAGCAGCCTGCCGGTGCCCGCGACGACACCGTAGCGCCTGCCGTGCGGCAACCGCCTGGCGAACACCTCGAAGGTGCAGCGCCGGTGCGCGGAACCGTCGGCGAGTGCGGCGGCGAGCATGGTCAGTTCGTACTGGTCGGTCAACAGTGCGGTGCTGCCGACGCCGTCGCGGATGTCCACGAAGCCACTCTAGACAGCGGTGGCGGGCATGATAGGCCGGTGTGGTCGGGATGTCTCCCGAACGTCGAAACGATCGTGGACGGGTGTTGTGATTTCGGGGTCGAGTCGTACCCTGAGTGTTATGGGCTTGTGCGAAGCGAACGCGGCACTGTCGGCGGCACAGGCGACTCCGGAGGCGGTCGAGTACACCGAGATTCTGGAGGCCGAGGACCGTCCGTGGGTCACGGTCGTCTGGGACGACCCGGTCAACCTGATGCATTACGTCACCTACATCTTCCAGAAGCTGTTCGGCTACACCAAGGCGAAGGCCACCGAATTGATGCTTCAGGTGCACAACGAGGGCAAGGCAGTGGTGTCCTCGGGCTCGCGGGACAAGATGGAACAGGACGTGAGAAGACTGCACGCCGCGGGACTCTGGGCGACCATGCAACGGGACGACTGACCAATACGACTACGCTGACGTCAGTGCGGAAGTGGAGCCGAAAGAACTCACTGAGCGGCCTCAAATTGCGCTCCGAGATGGACGCGCGTGAGGCGAGCGTGTTGCGTTCCCTGGTCGGCTCGGTCTCCGGGCTGCTGACCGAACGGGCCAATTCGGCCCCCGAAGACGATCTCGCCGCACTGACCGGGCTGCGTACCGGCAATTCGAGCCCGCCCGATGATCCTCGGCTGCACCGCCTGCTGCCGGACTTCCACCGCAGTGAACCCGGTTCCCCCGACGCCGATCGCGCCGATCTCAACAGCGCGCTGCGCGGCCTGCACGAGCCGGAGATCATCGACGCCAAACTGGCCGCGGGCTCGGTGGTGCTGAACACGGTGCCCGCGGACGGCGGCCGAATCCTGCTGACCCCGGAACAGGCCGACGCGTGGTTGATCGCGCTCACCGATGTACGACTCGCCCTCGGCGCGGTGCTCGGCATCGATGCCGATACGCCCGATCATCTGGAAGCCGACGACCCGCGCGGCCCACATCTCGATGTGTACCACTGGCTGACCTGGATGCAGGATTCGCTGCTGCAGGCACTCGCTCCGTAACCCCGTCCGGCCGAGGGATATCACCACTTCGCCGCAACGGAGACGATTCCGTGACCGACAGCCAGGAGGTGTTGTTATGAACGGCCGACCCGGACAACGTAATTCGATCACCGATGTACCCGGGCTGCTGGTAGGGCACCATCACGAGCTCGATCCGGACGCGACGCTCGGCTCCGGTGCGGCAACCGGCTGCACCGTGGTCCGCGCGCCGGACGGTGCGACCGCTGCCGTCGATGTGCGCGGTGGCGGGCCCGGCACCCGGGAAACCGATCTGCTCGACCCGGCAAACACTGTGCGACAGGTGAATTCGATCCTGCTCTCCGGCGGCAGCGCCTACGGCCTCGCGGCCGCCGACGGCGTGATGCGCTGGCTGGAGGAGAACGGCGACGGCATCCCGATGGATCCTGCCGACCCGAGCCGGGTGGTGCCCATCGTGCCCGGTGCGGTGATCTTCGATCTTCCGGTGGGGGACTGGGGGATTCGGCCCACCGCCGAGTTCGGGTACCTGGCCTCGGATGCCGCCGCGGTCGAGTTCGAGCGCGGTACGGTCGGTGCGGGTGTCGGCGCGCGGGCGGGGTCGATCAAGGGCGGCGTCGGCACCGCGAGTGTGGTGCTCGACACGGGCGTGACGGTTGCCGCGCTCATCGTGGCCAATCCGGTCGGCTCGGTGTTCGATCCCCGCACCGGTTTGCCGTGGGGGACCGGGACCGATGGTCCCGAATACTTCGGGCTGCGCCCCGCCGACCCCGAGGCGCTGGCAAGGGCCAACGCGCTCGCGGTCAAGGGCACCGTCCTCAATACGACCATCGGCGTCGTTGCCACCGACGCACCGCTGGATCCGGCGGGCTGCCGCCGGATGGCGACCACCGCGCACGACGGCATCGCCCGCGCGATCCGCCCGGCGCATTCCCCGCTGGACGGCGACACCTTGTTCGCGTTGGCCACCGGAACCGCGCGACCGGCGACCTTCCCGCTGCCGCCCGCGTTTCCGCAGGACCTGCTGGTGCTCGACGAAGTGTGCACGGCCGCCGCGGTCTGCGTGGAACGCGCGATCGTGGACGCGATCCTGGCCGCCCGATCCATCGCCGGGATTCCCGCATACTCCGACCTGTTCGCAGCCGCCGGGGAATAGCCGAATATTCTGGCTCGTTGTCGAGTGCGATAGGTCGGCAACTGCTAAGCCGAATTTGCAGAAGGGTTTGACTCGTGCTGGTGATCAGGGCCGACCTTGTCGAGGCGATGGTGGCGCATGCCCGCGCCGATCACCCGGACGAGGCCTGCGGCGTCATCTCGGGGCCGGAAGGCTCCGACCGGCCGGAGCGATTCCTGGCCATGGTCAACGCCGAGCGCTCGCCGACCTTCTATCGGTTCGACTCCGGTGAGCAGCTGAAGGTGTGGCGCGAGATGGACAGTGCCGACGAGGAGCCGGTGGTGATCTATCACTCGCACACCGCGACCGAGGCCTACCCCAGCCGCACCGATGTGTCCTACGCGTCCGAGCCGAATGCGCACTACGTGCTGATCTCCACCCGCGATCCCGAGCAGCACGAGTTGCGCAGCTACCGGATTCTCGACGGCGAGGTCACCGAGGAGCCCGTGCAGATCGTCGACGCCTACGCCCCCGCCTAGACCCTTCCCCTTATTTGTCGAAATCGAGGAGTCCCCATGTCGGTAACCGTGTCCATCCCGACGATCATGCGTGGCCTGACCGGCGGTGAAAAGCGGGTCGAGGCCAACGGCGCCACATTGTCCGCACTGATCGCCGATCTGGAGGCCAACCACCCCGGCCTGGCCGAGCGGCTGCTCAAGGACGGCAAGCTGAACCGCTACGTCAACATCTACGTCGACGACGAGGACGTGCGCTTCTCCGGTGGCCTCGCGGCCGAGGTGCCCGCGGATGCCTCGGTGACCATCCTGCCTGCCGTCGCGGGCGGCTGAGCGACCCCGTGGCGCGCTATGAATCGCTGATCGCGACGCTGGGTAACACCCCGCTGGTCGGACTGCGCAACCTGTCCCCGCGGTGGGACGGCGAGAACCCGGTGCGGTTGTGGGCCAAGCTGGAGGATCGCAATCCGACGGGGTCGATCAAGGATCGCCCCGCCCTGCGGATGATCGAGCAGGCCGAGGCCGACGGTCTGCTGACGCCGGGCTGCACGATTCTGGAGCCGACCAGCGGCAATACCGGAATCTCGCTGGCGATGGCAGCCAAGCTCAAGGGCTACCGGCTGGTCTGCGTGATGCCGGAGAACACCTCGGTGGAGCGGCGTCAGCTGCTGACCATGTTCGGTGCGCGGATCATCGATTCCCCGGCCGCCGGTGGCTCGAATCAGGCGGTGGCCAAGGCCAAGCAGATCGCGGCCGAGAATCCGGACTGGGTGATGCTCTACCAGTACGGCAACCCCGCCAACGCGCTGGCGCACTATGAGACGACCGGCCCGGAGATCCTGGCCGATCTGCCGGAGATCACCCATTTCGTCGCCGGGCTCGGCACCACCGGAACCCTGATGGGGACCGGGCGTTTTCTCCGCGAGCAGGTGCCCGGTATCGAGATCGTCGCCGCGGAGCCGCGCTACGGCGAACTCGTCTACGGACTGCGCAATATCGACGAGGGCTTCATCCCGGAGCTCTACGACGAGTCCGTGCTGACCACCCGGTTCTCGGTCGGCCCGTTCGACGCGGTCAAGCGCACCCGCGAATTGGTCCTGGAGGAGGGCATTTTCGCGGGCATCTCGACCGGCGCGATTCTGCACGCCGCGCTCGGGGTCGCGCGCAAGGTCCTCAAGGCAGGCGGGCGCGCGGACATTGCTTTCGTGGTGGCCGACGGCGGCTGGAAGTACCTCTCGACCGGTGCTTACGACGGCACGCTCGAAGAGGCGGAGCAACGCCTCGAAGGCCAACTCTGGGCCTGACTCGCCGTCGCGTCGACCAGGGGCTTTCGGTCTTGCCTACCGCTTGGTGGCGATATACACCGGTACTCTCGAAGAGGCGGGGCACCGGCTCGCGATCGGACCTTCGCGACCGCGATGCCTTGCTCGACGAGGAGGTTGCGATGACCGGCGGTGCGGGAATCGGATCGTCGTTCGATCCGGATCGGATTGCCGCGCTGCGCGCGCAGCTGGGTAACCCGGTGGGCTCGACTCCACCGAGCGCGCCGCTGCCGGGATCGCCTGCGCCGAGCCCGGCCGAGACTTCCGGCAACCTCGGGGTGGTCAAACAGCTCTGGCTGCGCGCCGGAGTTCTGATATCCGGATTCGTCGTGCTGCTGTACGGCATCGAGGGCGTCGATCAACTCGACGACTCCCAGCTCGATCGCGCGGGCATCGAGCCGCGCACCGCGGACGGCCTGTGGGGCATCCTGTGGGCTCCAGTCCTGCACGGCGGCTGGGACCATCTGATCGGCAACACCCTGCCGGTGCTGGTGCTGGGCTTCCTGACGCTGCTCGCGGGGATCGGGCGCGGGCTGGCCGCCACCGCGGTCATCTGGGTCGTGGCCGGGATCGGAACCTGGCTCACCGGAGCAAGCGGATCGGTGCATCTCGGTGCGTCCGCCCTGGTTTTCGGCTGGTTGACCTTCCTGATCTCGCGCGGCTGGTTCGCCCGCAGTATCGCGCAAATCGTGGTCGGACTCGTCGTTTTGGCCGTGTACGGGTCGCTGTTGTGGGGCGTATTGCCCGGACAACCTGGAATCTCTTGGCAGGGACATCTTTTCGGGGCGATGGGTGGAGTGCTGGCAGGCTGGGTACTCTCTGGTGATGAACGTCGACACCGTCGCGGGGATCGAGCCGGAGTCAGTGCGTCGCCACGGTGAGCGTGCGGCGCGTCGGGAAATGTGGGGGATCCTTCCTTGAGCGAGAATTCGTCGTGGCAGCATGGGGGAATGCGCCTTACCGTCCTCGGGTGCTCGGGCAGCGTGTCCGGCCCGGACGCCCCTGCGTCGGGGTACCTGCTGAGCGGCCCCGATATGCGGCCGGTGGTGATCGATTTCGGACCCGGCGTGCTCGGCGCATTGCAGCGCCACGCCGATCCCGGTGAGGTCGATATCTTCCTGACCCACCTGCATGCGGATCATTGCCTCGATCTGCCCGGACTGCTGGTGTGGCGGCGCTACCATCCGACGCCACCGGTGGGGAAGGCGATCGTGCGCGGTCCTTCCGACAGCGCGTTGCGCATCGGCAATGCCTCCGCGGAGATCGGCGGGGAATGCGACGACTGGTCGGACGTCATCGATCATCGGGCCTGGGGTGAAGGCGAGGCGGTCGAGTTCGGGCCGGGACATACGGTGACGGCGCGGCGGATGTACCACCCGCCGGAGTCCTATGGGCTGCGGATCGTCACCGCCGCCGGCCGGACCTTTGTCTATACCGGTGACACCGCGATGTGCGGGGCTGTTCAGGAACTGGCCCAGGACGCCGACATTCTGATGGCCGAGGCCTCGTGGACGCACGATCCGGCGAATCGGCCTCCCGGGATTCACCTTTCGGGCACCGAGGCGGGCATGATCGCGGCCCAGGCCGGGGTGAAAGAGCTGCTGCTCACCCACATCCCGCCGTGGACCTCCCGCGAGGACGTCATCGCCGAGGCGAAGGCGCAGTTCTCCGGCCCGGTGCATGCGGTCGCACCCGGGGAAACCTTCGACATCTGACCGTAGGTCCAACGCCCGGATTCCCCCTCCAGCCCAACCACTGCGAAGCGAGTCTTACGAGCGACCGTTCGTAGTCGGCACCACGCAACCGATACAGCGCACCAAAGTTGCGAGCTTCCCCACCAAAGCATCCACCACGGAGCGAGTCTTACGAGCGACCGTTCGCGGCCGGCTCGCGTCCGAGCGGCCGAAGCGCATGCGACGAAGTCGCGAGTCTCGGCCGCTCGGACGCGAGCCTTCGGGGCCGCGAACACGCAGCGCCGAAGGCGCTGCAAATTAAACACAGTAGGCTGGGCCCGTGTCGAGACGAGCCGATGGCAGGGCGGACGATCAACTCCGCGAGGTACGGATCACCCGTGGATTCACCGCGCACCCAGCCGGTTCGGTGCTGGTGGAGTTCGGGCAGACCCGCGTGATGTGCACCGCGAGTGTCACCGACGGCGTGCCGCCGTGGCGGCGCGACTCCGGCCTCGGTTGGCTGACCGCCGAATACGCGATGCTGCCCGCGGCCACTCACACCCGCAGCGGGCGGGAATCGGTCAAGGGCAAGGTCGGCGGCCGCACGCAGGAGATCAGCCGGCTGATCGGTCGATCGCTGCGTGCTTGCATCGACCTCGCGGCCATCGGTGAGAACACCATCGCCCTCGACTGTGATGTGCTGCAGGCCGATGGCGGTACCAGGACTGCCGCCATCACCGGCGCGTACGTGGCGCTCTCGGATGCGGTCACCTATCTGGCCGCTGCAGGCAGACTCAACGATCCGCAGCCGATTTCGTGCGCGATCGCCGCGGTGAGCGTCGGCGTCGTGGACGGCCGAGTACGCCTGGACCTGCCCTACGAAGAGGATTCGCGCGCTGAGGTCGACATGAACGTGGTCGCCACCGACACCGGCACCCTGGTGGAAATCCAGGGCACCGGCGAGGGCGCGACGTTCCCGCGCTCCACCCTGGACAAGATGCTCGACTCGGCGCTCGCCGGTTGCGAGCAGCTGTTCGCCGTGCAGAAAGAGGCGCTGGCGCTGCCCTATCCTGGCGTGCTGCCCGAGCCGACCGAGTCGAAGAAGAAGTAATGACTCGACGCGTTCTGGTTGCCAGCCGTAATGCGAAGAAGCTGAACGAGCTGCGGCGCATCCTCGACGACGCCGGTGTCGCGGGCATCGAGATCGTCGGGCTCGACGATCTGCCCGCTTACGACGAGGCGCCCGAGACCGGCGCGACGTTCGAGGAGAACGCGCTGGCGAAGGCGCGCGACGGTGCCGTGGCCACCGGATTGGCTTGTGTCGCAGATGATTCCGGTATCGCGGTGGATGCGTTGAACGGGATGCCCGGTGTGCTGTCGGCGCGCTGGTCCGGTGGCCACGGCGAGGACGCGGCCAACAATGAGCTATTGCTTGCTCAACTCGGCGATGTGCCCGACGAGCGGCGCGGTGCGCAGTTCGTCTCCGCGTGCGCGTTGGTGGTTCCCGGTGGGAGCGAGACCGTGGTTCGCGGCGAATGGCCCGGCTCGATCGGGCGCAAACCCGTCGGCGACGGCGGTTTCGGCTACGACCCGCTGTTCGTTCCCGCGGGTGGGGTCGGCACCGCCGCGCAGCTCACGCCCGAGCAGAAGAACGCGGTCTCCCATCGTGGGCGTGCATTGGCCCAGTTGGTTCCCGCGCTCGCCGCGCTCGCGGACTGATTCGCCCGCGGGTCAGAGGTTGAAGTCCGCCTTGACCTTCTTGGCGTTGACATGCTCGACGAAGAAGGACAGCAGCGGGACGGTGCCCGCGATCAGGGTGCCGACGGTGCGCAGCAGCGGCCAGCGGACCTTGACCGCGAGGTCGGCGGTGACCAGCAGGTAGGCGAAATACACCCAGCCGTGCACGACGGCGATCCAACTCGGAGTGTGCACGTCGAAGCCGTATTTGGCGATGATTTCGCCGGTCAGCAGCAACAACCAGAGACCGGTGACCCACGCGAGCACCCGGTAGCGCAGCAGCGCGCCCGTGATCTTGCCGGTGTTCGTCGGGGCGACGGCGGCTGCCGGCGCGCTTTCGGTCAGGGTGGGCTCGGTCGAGTTCTCGCTGGTGGTCAACCGGCGCTCCTCTCGGTATCGCGGGCACGCAGGCCCGCCTCGCGGACGTGCTGGTCGATGTCATTGGCGTGCAGCTCGGCGAGATACCTGTTGTACTCGGCGAGCACCGGGTCTTCGTCGCGAACGGCCTTCGGCCGTTCCGGCAGCAACCCTTCCGGAATCTCTCGTGGCGCAACGGGTTTCGGGGCCCGCTTCGGCTTCACAGGCGCCTGCTCCGCATTGTCTCCGGTCTCGGCTTCGCGTTCCAGGCGCACGAAACGGAAGTAGGCGAACACCGCGAATCCGGCGAACAGCGGCCACTGCAGCGCATAACCGAGGTTCTGGCCGGTGCCGCTCGCGGACTCGAACCGCTGCCACTGCCACCAGCCGAGGGCCAGGCAGCCGAGGGCAGCAACGATCACCAGCGCAATAAGGGCTGGGCGATTGTGTGCCGAGCGGCGAGGTGGAGCGGACACGGCTACCACGGTACCCGTCTACTACGCGACACGTAGGAGGCAGGTCCACTCGTGGACGTCACACCAAGGTGTGAGAAACGCACACCCTCGGAGGGGATCGGCCAGTACTGGGGTTCCTGTCGAAATGAGGCTCCGACGACGAGATTTATAGGCATACCGAAGACGCCACGGACCAAGATTTTCGAGAGAGAGACGAACATGACCACGCTGATCGAATCGCCTGCTGAAACAGTTGTCCAGCTGCGGCCGAGCGCTGTGTCCGCGCATGCCGTGAACGATCCGACCGCCGTCGCCGTGTCCGCCGCCGACTGCGAGCTCACCTATCGTGAGCTCGACCTCTGGTCGAACCGTCTGGCCCGGCTGCTGCTTGCTCGCGGCGCAGGCCCTGGTGTCCGCGTCGCGGTGGCCGTCACCCCCGCGGTTGAGGCCACCGTGACCGAGTGGGCCATCGCCAAGACCGGCGCAGTCGCCGTCGCGGTCGCTCCCGGAACAGCCGCCCACGGCGCCACCCTCGGTGTGACGACCAAGGCGCTGCGCGGCGAGCTCGCCGATTCGCTCAACTGGCTCATGCTCGACGACCGCTCGACCCTGGTGCATTACATGACCGGTTCCGACGCGCCCATTACCGACGCGGACCGCGGCATGGTGCTCGAGATCGCTTGATCCGGCTTGTCACCTACGGGCGGATCTCGGCTTCCACGCCGGGATCCGCCCGGCTTCTCGCCATCAGGATTTCGTAATTCAACGCTGTGAGCTGGTGAAACGTGGCGCTTCGCCGATGGCCCTCGGAGCTGGGATAGGGGAGGAAACCGACAACTCATGCCGGACGGTGCCGAGATCACCAACATTCCGAAGACGCCACCTGTCGACACCATCGAGGGGAAAATAGCGATGTGCAAGCCGGTCGGATCATCCGTATCAGCAGTCGTTTCGATGTGGCCTGGCCTGGTCGGCTGACGCGTGGCGAGCACCGAGGATCGACTATTGCTCGACCAGCGGACCGAGGTCCACGATCAGCATGCAGGAATACCCATGCAGCAGCAATCCCGCTCGCCCATCGCGGCGAGCAACGGTTTGCCCGCGGGTGCGTTCGCGCTGTCCGCGGCCCAACGCGGAATCTGGTTCGCCCAGCACTTTGCTGGTGACAACCCGATTTCCATCGCCCAGTACGTCGAATTCGTCGGATCGGTCGACGTCGACATACTGGCAGATTCGGCGCGTCAGGCCGGGCGCGAGTTCGGTACCGGCTATCTGCGCCTGATCGAGGTCGACGACGCCCCGTTCCAGGTCATCGACACCACCTTGGACGACCACACCACCATCCACGACCTGCGCGCCGAACCCGATCCGGCGGCGGCGGCGCAGGCGTGGATGCGGGCGGAGTACACCGCGCCGCTCGACCTGCTGCGCGATCGGCTGTGTGAGGTCACGATGCTGCGCCTCGCCGACGACCACTGGTACTGGTATTCGCGAATCCATCACATCGTGCTCGACGGCGTCGGTGCGATCACCATGATGCAGCGCACGATGGATCTCTACAACGCGGCCATCGAGGGGCAGCAGCCCCCGGAAGGCAAGGCAGAGGACCTGCGCAAGATCGTCGACGCGGACGTGGCCTATCGCGACTCGCAGCGTTTCGAGTCCGACCGGCAGTACTGGCGTGAACACCTGGCCGGGATGGCGGAGCCGGTGAACCTTGCGGGCCGCTTCGCCGCGGTCGACGCGCACCCGCGGCTGGTCAGCGGCGCACTGTCGGCCGAAACCGCCGAACTGCTCGATGCCGTCGCGAAGGCGAGTTCGTCGAGCATGGCACCGGTGATTGTGGCCGCGTTCGCCGCGTATCTCGCCGCCATGACCGGTGCGCCGGAGGTGGCGCTGAGTCTGCCGGTGTCCGCCCGCACGACCGCGTCGCTGCGGCGCTCGGGCGGCATGGTCGCCAATGTCGTGCCGCTGCGCCTCACCCTGGATCCGACCGCGACGGTGGGCGAGCTGATCCGGGCGACGCAGCGCGAGCTCACCGGCGCGCTGCGGCGACCGCGCTATCGGCAGGAAGACATCGTCCGCGATCTCGGCTGGGCGCTGGACGAGGCGGCCTCGTTCGGTCCGACGGTGAACCTGATGATGATGGACTCCCGGATCCGCCTCGGGTCGGTCACCGGTCGCCTGCATGTGCTCACCTCCGGGATGATCGAAGACCTGTTCGTCAACGTGTATCCCGGCGTGGCGGGCGAGCGCACCCACATCGATTTCCAGGCCAACCCGAATCTCTACAGTGACACCGAGCTGGTCGCACACCACGGCCGTTTCGGCGCTTTCCTGTCCCGCTTCCTCGCAGCGGGCGCGGATGCGGCGCTGTCCACGGTGCAGGTCGTTTCCGAGGCCGAGCAGGCCGAGCTGGTTCCCGCGTATGGTCCGAACGGGGTTGTGCCGCAAACGCTTCCGGACATCCTGGCCGCGGGCGCTGCTATCGAACCCGGCGCGGTCGCCATCCGGGCGGGCGAGGTCGCGATGACCTACCGTGAGCTCGACGAACACTCGAATAGGTTGGCCCGCCTGCTGATCGCGACGGGTGCGGGCCCGGAGCGCACGGTGGCGATCTCGATTCCGCGCTCGCTGGATTCCGTGGTCGGGTTGTGGGCGGAGGCCAAGACCGGTGCGGCGTTCGTGCCGATCGACCCGAGCTATCCCGCGGACCGTATCCAGCACATGGTCGGCGACAGCGGGATCGTCGCCGGTCTCACCGTCGCCGCGGCACGGGAATCGCTGCCGGACCGGGTGACCTGGTTGATCATGGACGACGACGCGACCGATCGCATGGCCGCGATGCAGGATTCGTCGCCGATCACCGATGCGGAGCGCGCTGCGCCCGTGCTGCTCGACCAGACCGCCTACGTCATCTACACCTCGGGATCGACGGGCCTGCCCAAGGGAGTCATGGTGTCGCATCGTGGGCTGGCGAATCTGGCTACCGGCTCCGGCTCCAGCTTCGGTGTGACGGCCGATTCCGTTGTAGCGCATGCTGTCTCGCCGAGTTTCGATATTTCGGTGGAGGAACTGCTCGTCGCCTTCGCCGTCGGCGCGACGGTCGCGGTGGTGCCGCCGTCGGCATACGCGGGCGAGGATATGGCGCAGGTGCTGCGCACGCACGGCGTCACCCATCTGAATGTGACTCCCGCCGTGGTGGGTTCGCTCGATCCCGCGACCCTGCCCGCGCTGCGCACCGTCATCGTCGGCGGCGACGCCTGCCCGCCGGAGTTGGTGGCGAAGTGGTCGGATCGCAGACTGTTGAACGGGTACGGGCCCACCGAAACCACTGTCACCACGACCCTGAGCGCACCGATGGCGCCGGACGCACCCGTCACGATCGGCAGCCTGGTGCGTGGCGTCTCGGCCGTCGTGCTCGATCCCTGGTTGCGGCCGGTGGCCACCGGCACGATCGGGGAGCTGTATTTGGCAGGCGACGGCGTCGCCCGCGGCTACCACCAGCGCAACGGGCTCACCGCGAGCCGATTCGTCGCCAACCCGTACGAGCCGGGTGCTCGCATGTACCGCACCGGAGATCTGGCGCGCTGGCATCGGCGGGCGGGGCGGCTCGAGCTGGACTATGCGGGGCGCAGCGACTTCCAGGTGAAGGTGCGCGGATTCCGCATCGAGCTCGGTGAGGTGGACGCCGCGCTGCAGCGCCACCCCGACATCGACTTCACCCTCACCATCGGCGCGACGACACCGTCCGGAGCCACCGCGCTGGTGTCGTATGTGCTGGCGAAGCCGGGCCCGCAGGTGCACCCCGAGGAATTGAAAGCATTTGTCGGCGAGACACTTCCGGCCCACATGGTGCCGACTGTCATCATGCTGCTCGACAGCTTGCCGCTCACTCCGGTCGGCAAGGTGGATCGACGGGCGCTGCCCGCGCCGGATTTCACCGCTCGCAGTGTTGTGAAGCGCGCGCCGAGCACACCGAACGAAGAAGTTCTCGCACCGCTGTTCGCCGAGGTGCTCGGGTTGGACGAGGTGGGTGTCGACGAGAACTTCTTCGCGCTCGGCGGCGACAGCATCGTGTCCATTCAGCTGGTGTCACGGGCACGGGCGGCAGGTCTGTCGTTCAGCGCGCGAGATGTGTTCGAGCGCAAGACCGTTGCCGGACTGGCCGCCGTTGCCACCGACGCGGCCGCACATCAGGTGCGCGAACTGCCCGGTGGTGGTGTCGGCCCGGTCGAGCTCACGCCGATCGTGCACGCGATGCTGGAGCACGGCGAGCCGTGGCAGCGGTTCAGTCAGGCCGTACTGGTCGGCCTGCCCCGCGGCGTCGAGCGAGCACAGCTGACCAAGGCCCTGGCGACGCTCATCGATCACCACGATGTGCTACGCAGCACGCTGCGACAATCGGCGGCGGGCTGGGAATGGATTGTCGGCGCGGCTGGTTCGGTCGATGCCGACAACCTCATCGACGTCGTGGCCGCCGGTTCGGATCCGACCGAGACCTACGAACGCGAGTTGCAGCGCGCGGCCGATCTGCTCGATCCGGCCGCGGGCGTCGTGGCCCGCGTGGTACTGATCGAGTCACCGGAGGTGGATCCGCGGCTGTGGCTGGTGCTGCACCATCTTGTGGTCGACGGTGTGTCGTGGCGAATTCTGTTGCCGGACTTGGTCACTGCCATGATCGGCGGGAAGCTGGAGCCGGTCGGTACGTCGATGCGGCGCTGGGCGCACGGCCAGGTCGAGGCCGCGGTCGGCCGAGCCGGTGAACTCCCGGTGTGGCAGCGGATTCTGGCCACTCCCGATCAGGAACTCGGTGCCCGCGAGCTGGATCCGGCGCTGGACGTGGTCGCGACCATGGCGGATGTGCGCACGACGGTACCGGCCGAGGTGGCGAGTGTCGTGCTCGAACTGGTGCCGGACCGATTCCACTGCGGCGCCGACGACGCGCTGCTCACCGCGCTCGCCATGGCCGTATGCCGCTGGCGTCCGCGTACGGCTGTGCTGCTCACGCTGGAGGGCCACGGGCGCGAGGAGGCCGTGCTGCCGCACGCCGCCGTCGACCGCACCGTTGGCTGGTTCACCAGTGTCTATCCGGTCGCGATCGACCTCACCGGCATCGACCTCGACGACGCCTTCGCGGGCGGCCCCGCCGCGGGAGCCGCCATCAAGGCCGCAAAGGAACAGTTGCGAGCGATTCCGGACAAGGGCGTCGGCTACGGCATGCTGCGCTACCTGATTCCGGAAACCGCTGCAGCCCTGACGGATACCGGGACCCCACAGATCAGCTTCAACTATCTCGGACGCGCGGCAACCGGAGGCGCGGGCGCAACCTGGCAGCCGGAGCGATTCGCCGCGACCAACGACGACCGCGCGCCCTTGGCGGCTGTCGTCGACATCAACGCCATCATGGGCGACACCGAGCTCGAGGTGACCTGGGGCTACGCGTCACGGATTCTCGACGAGGCACAGGTGCGTGAGCTCGCCGAGCTGTGGGCGGACGCCTTGCGCGCCCTGGCCGCGCATGCGCGGACCGCAGGTGCGGGCGGCCACACACCGTCGGATTTCGACCTCGTCGGGGTGACCGCAGGCCAGCTGGACGGCTGGGAGCAGAGCTACCCGAATCTGACCGACGTGTGGCCGCTCTCGCCACTGCAGTACGGCCTGCTCTTCCACGCCTGGTACGACTCCGACACCGCCGACGGATACACCGTGCAGACCAGGCTCGCCCTCGCCGGTCGCGTCGATGCGGCCCGTTTGCGTTCGGCCGCACAGGCATTGGTCGAACGGCACGAGAATCTGCGGGTCGCCTATGTGGATACCGACGACGGTCCACGCCAGCTCGTGCTCGCGACCGCCGAGATACGGTGGTACGACCTGGATCTGAGCGCGATCACCGACAACGCCGAACGAGACCGCGAACTGGAACGCCTCATCGAGGTCGACGCGAGCACTCGCTTCGACCTCACTCGTCCGCCGCTGCTGCGCTTCACCCTCGTCAGGACCGCCGCCCAGGACTACACGCTGGTGATGACGAATCATCACCTGGTGCTCGACGGGTGGTCGACCCCGCTGCTGGTGCGCGAGCTACTGGCGATCTACATCACCGCCGGCGCGGCGGGGCAGCTCCCCGCGCTGCCACCGGCCCCCTCCTACCGGGAGTTCCTGTCCTGGCTCGACAGACAGGACAACGCGGCCTCGATCGCGGCGTGGCAGCAGTCGCTGGCCGGGATCGACGCTCCGACGCGCGCGGTGCCGACACTGGCGGGGATCGAATCCACCGAATCCGGCATGGTTTCGGTGGATCTGTCCGCCGATGCCGTTGCGCGGCTGGAGAAGTCCGCGCGCGAGGCGGGCGCAACGGTCAACACCTCGGTGCAGGTCGCGTGGGCGCTGCTGCTCGCGATGTTGACCGGCCGGAGCGATGTGGTGTTCGGCGGCACGGTCTCCGGCCGGCCGCCGCAGCTGGCGGGCGTCGAGGACATGGTCGGATTGTTCATCAACACGCTGCCGGTGCGGGTGCGCCTCGAGCCGGGCGAGCGGGTCGTCGATCTGCTGGCTCGCGTCCAGTCCGAGCAGGCGCGGCTGCTGGATCACCAGCATGTCGGGCTCGCCGCGATCCATCAGGCCGTCGGGCTTGCCGAACTGTTCGACACGCTCACCGTTTTCGAGTCCTACCCGATCGATCGGGAGGTGCTGTCGCAGTCGCTGGATATCGCGGGCATGCGGGTGCTCGATGTGACGGGGACCGACGCGACGCCGTATCCGTTGAACCTCATGGTCATTCCGCTGCCTGGCGGGCCTGCGGGCGACAGCATGCGGATCACCGTGAAGTTCATGGCCGACCAGCTGGCGGCGCCCGCGGCGCGCCGGTTGCTCGACCGATTCGTGCTGCTGCTGACACAGATCGCCGAAAAACCACAGCAGGCGGTGGCGCTGGTGCAGCATTGCGATCGCGACGAACGCGTCGCCTTGCTGCCGGTCCGCGGGGCCGCCCCGATGCCGCTGCGTACGCTGCCCGAAATCCTGACCTCCGGTGCGGCCATCGTCCCTGATGCCACTGCTGTCAGTGCCGGCGGCGTGTCCATGACCTACCGCGAACTCGATGCCTGGTCGAATCGATTCGCCAGGGTGCTGCTGCGTCGCGGTGTCGGCCCCGAAGTGTTCGTCGTGCTCGCGCTCACCCGCTCGGTGGAGTCGGTGGTCGCGGTGTGGGCGATGGCCAAAACCGGCGCGGCCTTCGCGCCACTGGACCCGAGCTATCCGCCGGAGCGGATCGAGCACATCCTCACCGACTCCAAAGCGCCGATCGGCGTGACGGTCTGCGCGACCGGCGAGACCTTGCCCGGCACCATCGACTGGCTGCTGCTGGACGATCTCAACACCATCCGCAAGGTGATGACGGTTTCCGACGCGCCCATCACCGACGCGGATCGTGGCCACGCCATCGACATCGAGCAGACCGCCTACTTGATCTACACCTCGGGTTCCACCGGCAAGCCGAAGGCCGTGCTGCTGAGCCATCGCGGCCTGGCGAACCTGGTGACGACCCAGAGCAATTCGCTCGATCTCGACCCGACCGCACGCGTATTGCAGGTCGCTTCACCGAGTTTCGACGCATCGGTGTTCGAGCTGCTGATGGCGCACGCAACCGGCGCGAAGCTGGTGCTGTCACCGCCGGATGTGTACGGCGGCAGTGCGCTCGAGCAGTTGATCCGCGACGAAAAGATCACCCATGCGGTCATCACGCCGTCGGTGCTCGCCACCATGGATCCCAGCGACCTCATCGAGCTGCGCATGCTGTCGGTGGCCGGTGAGGCGATCAGTCCGGAGCTGACGGCCCAGTGGGCGCCGGGTCGCCGAATGGTGAACCTGTACGGCCCAACGGAATTCAGCATCTGGGCGACAGGACCGAGCGAGCTTCGAATCGGCGAACCGGTCACCATCGGCGGACCGGTTCAGGGCGCGGCGGTGATGGTGCTCGACCCATGGCTGCGTCCCGTCCCGGTCGGCATCACCGGTGAGCTGTACCTGGCGGGGCCTGCCCTGGCGCGCGGCTACTTCAATCGGTTCTCGATGACCGCGGGCCGATTCGTCGCCAACCCGTACGGTGCGCCGGGGGAGCGGATGTACCGCACCGGTGACATGGTGCGATGGGTGCCGGATAAGCCTGGTGAGCTGGACTACCAGGGCCGCAGCGACTTCCAGGTGAAGATTCGCGGCCTGCGTATCGAACTCGGCGAGATCGATGCGGTGCTCACCGCCGACGAACGGGTGGAATACGCGGCGACGATCGGCCGTACCGGACCGGCGGGAGAGACCGTGCTGGTGTCCTATGTGGTTCCCGTCGCCGGGGTGGAGCTGGACACCGAGCAGTTGCGCAACCAGATCGCCACCACACTGCCCGGGTATATGGTCCCCGGCTATCTCATCGCACTCGACGAGGTTCCGCTGACCCCGGTGGGCAAGCTGGACCGCAACGCGCTGCCGGTGCCCGATTTCGCGGTCTCGCGACGCGCCTATCTCGCGCCGCGCACACCCGTCGAGCAGGCCGTCGCGGAGGTGTTCGCCGACGTGCTCGACACCGAGCGGGTCAGCATCGACGAATCGTTCTTCGAGCTCGGCGGCAACTCACTGAGCGCAACCCGGGTCGTCGCCAGGATCAATGCGGCACTCGGTGCGCGGATTGCACTGCGCGACCTCTTCGATGCCCCGACCATCGCCCAGCTTTCCGCGCGGATCGTGCCCGCCGCCGATGGCGATCGGACCAGGTTCGTGCTCGCGCCGCGGATCCGGCCGGACCGGATTCCGTTGTCGCCCGCGCAACAGCGCATGTGGGTGCTCAATCAGTTGGATCCCGGTTCACCCGCCTACAACATCGCGGTGGCGCTGCGGCTCACCGGCACGCTCGATATCGATGCCTTGCAGGTGGCGGTGGCGGATGTCGTCGACCGGCACGAAAGTCTGCGCACCGTGTATCCCGCCGACGCGGAGGGGTCGCGGCAGGTGGTCTTGCGTGGTGCGGCAGCGTTGCCCGCGCTCACCGTGGTGGACACCGAAGACGGTGTGCCGCTGCATAATCGGATCGCCGAGCTGACCGGTACCGGATTCGACATCGGCACCGCGCCGCCGCTGCGGGTCGGCTTGCTGCGTGTCGCGCCCGAGGTCCACGTGGTGGTCCTCGTGGTCCATCACATCAGCGCCGACGGTTCGTCGATGGCGCCGCTGGCCGGTGACCTGATGACTGCCTATGCCGCAGGCACGGCGGGACCGCCACCGGCCGTACAGTATGCCGATTACGCGCTCTGGCACCGCGAGCTGCTCGGTGACGAGCGCGATCCCGAGTCGATGGCCGCGCGCCAGATCGGTTACTGGACCGGCGCGCTGACCGGCGCACCCGATCTGCTCGAACTCCCCGCCGACCGACCGCGGCCCGCCATGCAGACAATGCGCAGCGCCGATGTGGATTTCGAGATCGACGCGGCACTGCACCGGGCCATGGGCGAGCTCGCGGCCACGGCCGACGTCAGCCTGTTCATGGTTGTGCACGCCGCGCTCGCGGTGCTGCTCGCCCGCCTCGGCGGCACCGACGACGTCGTGATCGGCACAGCGATCGCCGGTCGCGGCGAGGCGGCCCTCGACGGGCTGGTCGGCATGTTCGTCAACACCCTTGCCCTGCGCACATCGGTCGATCCGAACACGGGCTTCCGTGAGTTCCTCGCGACGGTGCGCTCGACCGACCTCGACGCGTTCGGCAACGCCGATGTGCCGTTCGAACGGCTCGTCCAGGTGCTGAATCCGACGCGGTCGACGGCGCACCACCCGATCTTCCAGGTATCGCTGTCGCTACAGAACTTCGTCGAGCCGACCCTCGAATTGCCCGGTCTGCGCATCGAGGTCGAGAACCTCGACCGGGACGCCGCGCAGTTCGACCTGACTTTCGATCTGCGAGAACATCTCTCGGGGACCGAACCGGCCGGGCTGAGCGGCGTGCTGTCCTACGCGACGGACCTGTTCGACGCGGCCACCGCGGCGACACTGGTGGCCCGATGGCAGCGCGTGCTGAACGCGGTGGTCGCCGACAGTGACCAGGCAATCTCCGATATCGATGTGCTCGAGGAATCCGAGCGCGAAACACTGGTTCCCGTGCGCGGGCCCGCCAGCAGCGGGACCATGACGCTCGCGCAGGTCCTGGCTGCGGCGGCGTCGACGCATCCGGAGCGACCTGCGCTCGTCGTCGACGGGCGCACCACTACCTACCGCGCGCTGGACGCCCGCGCCAACAAGCTCGCTCGAGTCCTGATCAGTGCCGGTGTCGGGCCGGAAACCGTGGTCGCGCTCGGTCTCACCCGCGGGGCCGAACTGCTCACCGGCATGTGGGCGGCGGCCAAGGCCGGTGCTGCTTTCCTGCCTGTCGATCCGAAGTACCCGGCCGACCGCATCGAGCACATGCTCACCGATTCCGGCGCGGTGCTCGGACTCACCGTGGCCGCACATCGAGCCCAATTGCCAGACGGCGCACAGTGGCTGGTACTCGACGATGCCGAGTTCACCGCGCGCATCCAGCCGATGGGCGAGGATGCCGTGCGGGCCGACGAGCTGCGCAGCCCGGTTCATCTGGACCAACCCGCATGGATGATCTACACATCAGGGTCGACCGGAACACCGAAAGGTGTCTCGGTGTCGCATCGCGGCATCGCCGATCTGGTTGCGGCGCAACAGGAACAGCTCGCGCTCGACGAGAATTCGCGAGTCCTACAGGTGGCGTCACCGAGTTTCGACGCCTCGGTGTTCGAGGCGATGATGGCGTTCGGCTCGGGCAGTGCGTCGGTGGTCGCGCCGCCGGATGTTTTCGGCGGCATACCGCTTGCCGAGCTGATCGGCGCCGAGCAAGTGACGCATATGGTGATCACCCCGTCGGCGCTGGCAACGATGGACCCCGCGGCGGTGCCGAGCGTGCAGGTGCTCGCGGTGGTCGGTGAGGCGGTCGGCGCGGAACTGGTCGAGCGGTGGGCGCGGGGGCGCACCATGGTGAACCTCTATGGACCCACCGAATCCACCATCTGGACAACGAGTTCCACCGCAATGGCCGTGGGTGCTCCGGTGACCATCGGCCGCCCGATTCGTGGTTCGGCGGTCCTGGTGCTCGACGATCGGCTACGCCCGGTCCCGGTCGGGGTCGCAGGCGAGCTGTACATTGCGGGATCCGCGCTGGCCAGGGGCTACCACGGCAGACCGGAGCTGAACGCAACCCGGTTCGTCGCCGATCCGTTCGGCGCGCCGGGCGAGCGGATTTACCGCACCGGTGACCTCGTCCGGTGGACGCGCGACCGGCAGCTGGAGTACATCGGGCGGACCGATTTCCAGGTCAAGGTGCGCGGGCAGCGTATCGAGCTCGGCGAGATCGATGCGGTGCTCGGGCGCACCGACGGTGTGGAATTCGCGGTGACGCTCGGTGTGCGCGGGCCGGCGGGCTCGACGGCACTGGCAGCCTATGTGGTTGCGGCGGCCGGCCACACGCTCGACCTCGCGCAACTGCGCGCCTTCGCTGCGGAAACCTTGCCCGCGTACATGGTTCCTGCCGCGTTCGTCGTCCTCGACGAGATCCCGATCAACGCGGTCGGCAAGCTCGATCGCCGCGCGTTGCCCGATCCGGTGTTCGACGATGTCGAGACCGAATACCGGGCGCCGCAAACACCTTCCGAGGAGCGGCTCGCGGAGATCTTTGCGGAGCTGCTCGGCCGCGAAAAGGTGGGCGTGCACGATTCGTTCTTCGCTCTCGGTGGCGACAGCATTCTCGCGATCCAACTGGTGTCGCGGGCGCGGATGCACGGCCTGGTGCTCACACCGCTGCAAATATTCGAGCACCGCACCGTCGAAGCGCTTGCGGCGCTCGCCGACGCCGCAGGCGAGGTGGTGGTTCTGGAGGAGCTGCCCGGCGGCGGCGTGGGTGCGCTGCCGCTGACGCCGATCGTGCGATACATGATCGAGCGGGGCGGGAACTTCGACCGGTTCGCCCAGACCGCGGTCCTCGAGCTGCCGGTCGGCATCGAGCGCGCGCAACTCGTCGCGACGCTCGCGGCCGTCATCGACCGGCACGACATGCTGCGCGCCAGGCTGTCTCAGGACGCCACGGCCGAATGGCAGGTGCAGGTCGGCGAGCCCGGCTCGATCGAGGTGGACGCGCTCGTGCACCGCATCGAGTTCGACGCCGATGCCGACACCGTGGATGTCCGCGAATACGCCATCGCGGAAGTGGATTCCGCGCTGAACCGACTGGACCCGGCCAACGGTGGCGTCCTGCAGTTGATCTGGCTCGATCCCGTCGGCGACGCGGGTGCTCGGCACAGGCCCGGCCGGCTGATCGTCGTCGCGCACCACCTCGTCGTGGATGGTGTGTCATGGCGAATCCTGGTGCCGGACTTGATCGCCGCATGGGCCCAGGTCTCCACCGGCGGCACCCCGATCCTCGCCGAAACCGGAACTTCCATGCGTCGTTGGTCGCACGCGCTGACCGAGGAGGCACACCGCGAGGCTCGCACGGCCGAGCTCACCTACTGGCGTGACGTCGTCGACGGGCCCGACCCACTGATCGGCTCCCGCGAGCTCGACCCGGCCATCGATCAGGCGCACACCATGCGGATGGTCGAGTTCGATGTGTCCGCGGAGGCGACCACCGGACTACTGACGACACTGCCCGCACTCTTCCAGGGGGGCGCCGACGACGCTTTGCTCGCCACGTTGGCCTTGGCGCTGATGCGCTGGCGGGGGCGCGCGGAATTCGATGGTGACGCCGGAATTTCGCCGACGGACTCCTCTGGTGCGAGCAGCTCTGCGCTCATCCGGCTCGAAGGACACGGTCGTCAAGAGGAGGTGGTTCCCGGCGCCGATCTTTCGCGGACTGTCGGATGGTTCACCAGCATCTACCCGGTGCGATTGGATCTCGCCGAGATCGACCTCGACGCCGCGTTGTCCGGCGGCGCGGCGATGGGTTCGGCGATCCGGGTGGTGAAGCACCAGTTGCGTGCGATACCGGACAAGGGCATCGGTTTCGGGCTGCTGCGTTATCTGAACTCCGCTGCGGCGGAACAACTGCCGAAACGGCTGCCGGGGCGGGTCGGCTTCAACTATCTCGGCCGCTACGCCACGGCGAGTATTCCGGCCGGGTTGGAAGGGCTCGGCTGGCTGCCGACCGACGAGTTCGGCGACCTGCACGCCGCCGAGCATCCGGACGTGCAGTTGATGTCCGAGATCGACATCAACGCTGTCGTTCTCGGCGATCGACTGCACGTGAGCATCGGCTACCCCGAAACCCTGTTGGACCGCGCTGATGTCGAGGAGCTGGCGCGGATATGGACCGAAGCCCTCGGCGCAGCAGCGGAATTCGCGCAGACGCCGGAGGCGCAGCAGGCGGCCGCCGAGGAGGCTGCCCTTGCCGCGCAACCGGTCGCCGAGGCCGGGTCGGGCGGACTCGGACTCGACGTGCTGCTGCCGATCCGGCTCGGCGGGGACGAACCGGCATTGTTCTGCATCCACCCGTCGTCCGGAATGGCATGGACCTATCTCGGGCTGGCGGACGCACTGGCGCCGGGCCGTCCGATCTACGGCCTGCAGGCTCCGGATCTCAGTGGCGCACCGTCGGTTCGGTCCATCGAGGAGTTCGCCGACCGCTACGTCGCCGAGATCCGCCGGGTGCAACCCGACGGCCCCTACCATCTGCTCGGCTGGTCTTTCGGTGGGCTCATCGCGCAGGCGATCGCCACGAAGCTGGAGCAGGCCGGCGCATCGGTCGGGGTGCTGGCGTTGCTGGATGCCGACACCGCCGACATCGACGGTGACAGCATCGAGCGGCTCACCGCGGGCGCCTTCGTCAACACCTTCGGCGCGGTCTTCGGTATCCACGATGTTCCCGCCGAGGCGACCGCACAGGAGGCGGCGGATCTCATCCGCGATCGGATGGGTGGCGTCTCGATCATCGATGCGGACACCCTCGAGCGAATGGCAGGCTCCTACAACGCGTCGGCGCGCACCAGGACCGGCTATCAGCGACCGACCTACCACGGCGACGTGCTGTATTTCCACGCCACTGTGGACACTTCGGATATTTTCGGTCCGGATGGCTGGCGACCGTATGTCACCGGCGAGATCACCACCGTCGATGTCGACGTGACCCATGACGAACTGACCGCACCACACGCGCTGGCAACCATCGCCCGCGTACTCGACGAGCAGCTGGGAGGCAGGCGATGAGTTCCGACACCGGAGTCCTCGTCGAGGGCATCGAGAAATCCTTCGGCGCTGTGCAGGCATTGCGCGGTATCGATTTCACGGCCACCGAGGGGGAGGTGCTCGGCATCCTCGGACCCAACGGCGCGGGCAAGACCACTATGGTCAACATCCTGTCGACGTTGATCGTCCCGGACAAAGGCCGAGCCATGGTCGCGGGGCACGACGTCGTCGCCGATCCCGCGGCAGTGCGCAAATCCATCATGCTGACCGGGCAATTCGCCGCACTCGACGACATGCTCAGCGGCTACGAGAACCTCGTGCTGTTCGGCAGGTTGATGGGGCTGCGCAAGGGGGCCGCCAAGGCGCGCGCGGATGAGCTGCTCACCGAATTCGATCTGGTGGGCGCTGCGAGTCGCCGAGTCGGCACCTATTCGGGCGGCATGCGCAGGCGCATCGATATTGCCTGCGGTCTGGTGGTCCGACCGGATGTGGTGTTCCTCGACGAGCCGACCACCGGCCTGGATCCGCGCAGCAGACAAGGAGTATGGGACCTGGTGTCCAGCTTCAAGAAGAACGGCATCACCACCCTGCTGACCACCCAGTATCTGGAGGAAGCCGACGCACTCTGCGATCGGATCATCGTCATCGACCACGGGGTGGTGATCGCGCACGGCACCGCCGACGAGCTGAAATCGCGGACCGGCGGTAGCTACTGCGAGGTGGTGCCGCTGGATCTCAAGGATGTGCCCGCCATCGTGGCGGCGCTCGGATCACTGCTGCCGGAAGAGACTCGCACCGCACTGACACCCGACTCGGACCGCATCGCCATCCCGGCGGTCGACGGCGCCAAGACTCTCGCGGAGGCGCTGCGACGGTTGGACGGCGCCGGGATCGAATTGGTCGACATCGCGCTGCGCAGGCCGTCGCTCGACGATGTATTCCTGCAGCTGACCGGTCATCTCGCCTCGGTAGACGGTGAGGCGGGCTCATGACGGCGGGTACCTGGCTGACCTCAGCCCGCGCGACCCCGGCCACCGTGCAGCAGTGGTGGGTGCTCACCTCGCGGTTGATCGTGCCGTCGGTCAAGACCGGCGAAGTGCTGGCGTCGATTCTCGCGCCTGCGGCCTTCACCGCCAGCTTCTACATCCCGTTGAAGACGGTGATGACTTTCTCCGGCAATGGCTTCAGCAGCTACGCGCAGTACATGATGCCGCTGGTGATCCTGCAGGCGGCGGCCTTCACGGCCATCTCGGCCGCATTCCGCGCCGCCTCTGACGCTGTCGCGGGGTTGGACCGCCGGTTCGGCTCAATGCCCATTTGGCCGCTGGTACCCGTCGCGGCGCGCATGTCCGGCAATTTCTTTCGACTGCTCCTCGCCTTGGCCGCCGCGGTGGTGTGTGGGTATGTCATCGGCTTCCGTTTCCGTCTGGACACCGTCCACACGCTCGGTTTCCTGGCGTTCTCCTTGCTAATCGGCATCGCGTTCACGCTCGGCGCGGATGTCATCGGGACGGTGTCGAAGAGTCCCGAGACCGTCACGCAGGCGCTGGTGTTGCCGCCGTTGATCTTCGGCATGCTGTCGACGGGGCTGGCTCCAGCGAGCCAATTTCCGCACTGGGTGCAGTGGTTCGTGCGCAACCAGCCGGTCTCGCAGTTCGCCATCGCACTGCGGGCGCTGGCCGGCGACACCAAAGGCAACGCGGGTGAGGTGACCTGGTCGCTGATGGGCCCACCACTGTTGTGGGCGTTGGGGATCCTGGTCGTGTGTATTCCGATCGCCGTGCGGCTGAGCTCCAGGAGGGCGTGATGACACTGTTTGCCACGCCCAGCGTGCGCGGCTCCGAGACATCACCGGTGTCGCTGGTGCGGCACACGATTCTGCAGACACAGCGACTGCTGCTGCGTTCGGTGCGCCATCCGGTTGCCCTGCTCGAGACGCTGATTATCCCGTGTCTGCTGCTGTTCATGCTCGACACCGTGATCGGCGGTCAGATCGAGAAGTTCACCGGTGGCGATGGGCTCTACGGCTCGGTGCCGATGGTCGCGATCGTCGGCGCGCTATCCGGCGCGGTGGCCAGCGGCGTGATGCTCGGGCGCGAACGCGACGCTGGTCTGCTCGCCCGGTTCTGGGTGCTGCCGGTCCACCGCGCCTCCGGCCTGATGGCCAGGATCCTCGCCGAGGGTTGCCGCATCCTCGCCGGAACCGTCATCGTCGTCGTTGTCGGGCATCTGCTCGGGTTCCGCTTCCAGCAGGGTGTGCTCGCGGCGCTGGTGTTCCTGTTGGTGCCGGTGCTTTTCGGCCTCGCCTTCGCCACAATCGTCACCGCCATCGCGGTATACACCGCGAAAGCGACTCTCGTCGAAGGCATTACGATACTGAGCTCGCTGCTGATGTTCTTCAGCACCGGCTTCGTCCCGCTCGTTGCCTATCCGGAGTGGATTCAGCCGGTGGTGCGCAACCAGCCGCTGTCGGTCGCGGTCGACGCGATGCGGGCGCTTGCGCTCGGTGGCCCGCTCGCCAGGCCGCTGACCATGACGATCATCTGGTCGCTCGGCGCGATCATCGTGTTCGCCGTTCCTGCCGCGGTGGGCTATCGACGCGCCAGCCGGAGATAGATTCGGGCGCACTCGAAGTCATTTGATCCATTCTTTCAGCAGCGTAGCAATCTCGGGCACTTCCATATCGCCTTGCGCAATCGCATTCGTGGCTTTTTCCTGGGCCTCCGGGAATGCCTTGACATGTTCGCCGTTGATCCGCAACATAATCGCCGCCGCGAGGAATGCGGTCCTCTTGTTGCCATCAACGAGAGCGTAATTCCGTGCAATCGAATGCAGCAGTGCCGCCGCCTTGTCGATGAGACGTGGATACGCCTCGTGCCCGAACACCGTGGTGCGGGGACGTTCCGCCGAGGCAGCCAACAAGCCTGCGTCGCGAACGGCGGCATGTCCGCCGTTCACTGCGGTAGCAATGGCCAGTAGTTCCTCGAGGGTGAGATATTTCATGCCAGCCGCTCGAGCAGTTCGGCGTGCTCGGTCATAGTTTCGGCGAGTAGTGCGTCGAAGGCTTCGGCGCGGCGTGTCAGGTGAAGGTGGATCGCCTCTTGGGCAATCTCTTGCTTGCTACGGCCTTCCCGCTGGGCCTGCTCGGTGAGTGCCCGGTCATCATCGTCATTGAGTCTGAGTGTCATAGCCATATGGGCATGATACCTCGGTGGTATCACCTGTTCTTGGTATCGGCCGGAGGGCTGTAGGTCGCTCCGTGTGACTGGACAAGATCGAGTGTGGCGCGATCCTGCCGTTTGTTGGCTTTCTTGTCACTCGTTGCGTGTCATCGAATCCGGAAATCTTGTTGCCGCGCGACTGGTGCGCCAGGGAACGGTCCGGAGAGCAGGAGATGTGCGATGCGCGCTATCGGTCAGGACGCATTCGGTGGGCCCGAGGTGCTGCGGGTGGTCGAGCGGCCGGAGCCGGGCCGGGTCGAGGTGCTCGTCGGGATGCACGCGGCGAGGTGAACCCGACCGATGTCCGGCATCGGGTCACTGGCGGCCTGGCGGGCAAAGGCGATTCGGCTGGCAAGATCGTGGTGTCGGTTCTGAGCTGATCGGGATCGGTGCGGCCCGCCGGTGCTGTGGCCGACGGGCCTTCCGCTGCGGAATTCGCCGGTCTCAGAACTTGTAGGAGATTCCGGTCATGCGCTCGGATTCCTCCCAGAGCCGACGCTGTAGTGCGCGGTTGTTCGACAGCTTGCTCGACGGCGTCGCCTCCACCGGCCCCTGGGTCTGGAAGAACCTGGTCGGGCCCCAGTAGGTATTCGGGTCGGCGTCGGGCATGGTCGCTGCGAACAGCGTCGAGTGCGCGGCCTTGGTCGGGGAGTGGCCGATGAGGCGGATGAAGGGCTTGCTGACCCAGTCGATCGGGGTCTCGGTCTTGGCGAACAGGTCGGTGGCGGAGACGCCGGGGTGCACAACGTAAGAGCGCTTGCTGTTGCCGGATTCGGCCAGTCGGCGCTGTAATTCCCTGCCGAACATCAGGTTCGCGAGCTTGGACTGGGCATAGGCCAGATTGCGTTGGTAGCGACGATTTTCGTAGTTCAGGTCATCGATCCACAGCTTCGGGGTCTGTTTGTGGGCGATGCTCGCGAGGCTCACCACCCGATCGCGAATCCGGTCCAGCAGCAGCCCGGTCAGCGCGAAGTGGCCGAGATGGTTGACGCCGAACTGGGTTTCGAACCCGTCCTTGGTGCGGGAAAAGGGCACGTTCATCAGGCCTGCGTTATTGATCAGCACGTCGAATTCGTCGGTACTGTCGGCGAATCGGCGTACCGAGGCCAGATCCGCGAGATCCAGCACGGCGACACGGACATCGCCGTCGATGCGCTCGGCGATTGTCTTGGCCTTCTCCGCGTTGCGGCAGGCCATGATCACCGTGCCGCCTTTGGCCGCCAGCACCGTGGTGGTCTCGACGCCGAGCCCACCGTTGGCTCCGGTGACGATAAAGGTGCGCCCGCTCTGGTCGGGTACTTCTTGTGGTTTCCACGCCATGGCCCGACCTTACTCCGGAGTAAGTTTCGTGGGAAGGGCGACACGGGTGTGTAATCCGAGCGGCAGTTTCTACGAGGAGTTCCAGACCAGGGAAGACGTATTGATCGCGGTCTACGACCGCATCCAGGACGAGGCCGCGGCGGCCATCATGGCGGCACTCGAGCAACTCGATCCGAGGTTCGACATCACCGCCGCGATGACCGCGGTGCTCGCCGCGTATCTCCAGTCGGTCGGCTCCGACCCGTACCGGGCCAAGGTCGCGTTCATCGAGGTGGTCGGCGTCAGCGAGCGTATGGAACGCCATCGGCGCGAGCGCCGCCACTCCTGGGGGACGGTGCTGGAATCCCTGGTGGTGCCCGCCGTCACCGCGGGCGGTCGAGTGCGCGGTGGACCCGGGCTCAGCACCAGCGCCCTGATCGGCGCGATCAACGGACTCGCCCACGAGTGGCTGCTCGCCGACCCGCGCCCACCGGTCGAGGCGCTGGTCGAGGTGCTCGTCCCGGTGGCGGTGGCGTTGATCGAAACACCATGACCGCCACCGGGATACCGCGCTAGGCGAGCATGCCCTCCAGCGTGCGGGTGCACGACGGCCTGCGCAATTTGCCCATGCCCTTGGCTTCGATCTGCCGCACTCGCTCGCGGGATACACCAAGGGTGGTGCCGATTTCCGCCAAGGTCCGTGGCTCGCCGCGATCCAGGCCGAAGCGCAGCCCGATCACCTCGGCCTCCTTTGCGGTAAGCGTCGCGAGTGCCGCGTCGAGCTGAACACGCATCATGTCCTCGGCTACCACATCGGCAGGGTCGGGAACATCGTCGGCCAGCAGGCCGCCGAGTTCGGTGTCGTCCTCCGCGCCGACCGGGGTGTGCACCGAAATCGGTTCGCGCCCATGGCGCATCACCTCCTCGACTTGGGTGACCGATAGGTCCAGCTCGGTGGCCACCTCCGCGGCGGTCGCCACACGGCCCAGTTGCTGCGACAGCGCGCGCCGGGTGCGGGTGACGCGGTTGAGTACGTCCACCACATGCACGGGGATGCGGATGGTGCGGCCCTGGTCGGCCAGCGCGCGGCCGATCGACTGGCGGATCCACCAGGTGGCGTAGGTGGACAGCTTGAGCCCCCGTCGGTGATCGAATTTCTCCACCGCACGGATCAATCCGAATGTGCCCTCCTGGACCAGGTCCAGCAGCGACATGCTGGTCGGCGTCGGGTAGCGCTTGGCGACCGAAACGACAAGGCGCAGGTTGGCCTGGACCATGTGCTCCTTGGCGCGCCTGCCGTCCGCGGCGGTGCGCTGCAGCGTACGCCGCTGTGTGGCGGTGAGTTCGATTCCCGCGGCAGCGCTTTCGTCGAGGCGCTGCTGGGCGAGCACACCCGCCTCGATGCGCTCGCCGAGCTCTACTTCCTGCGTTGCGGTCAGCAGCGCGGTCTGCCCGATCTTCCGCAGGTAGTCCTTGATGGGGTCAACGCTGACCATGCCCTGGGCCGTGCGGGTGGAGCGAGTGGTGCAGATCTGGGTCACGGGTGCGCCTTTCGGTCGAGCGAGGGGAGAAGCCGGTAGTCGATGCCGATGGGCCGGATCGACTACCGGCTGGGTTGTGCGGATTCAGCGGCGGTGCGGATTCAGCGGCCGAGAATCCGCAGCGGACGCCGTGGCTGCGCACGGAATCCCTGTCCTTTCGGTGCATTGCTCGACTGATGGCCGCGCCTGCTATTGCCGCCGGGGAAACCTGTTGTGGTCCGGATCTGGTGGGCGGCAGCGTGATTCGCGGATCGCGCCGCCGCGGGCTCGCCCGACTTCGGCGAAGAGCTCTGCTCGAGCATGCCGCGGATCGCCGCGTCCAGCGTGCTGTGCGTGGTGTGGTATTCGGCCATGGTGGCTGCTCCCTCGTGGCTGGTCTGCATCGTGTTGCGGGTCGGGGCTGCTACGTCGTGACCGTGGGGCATCCGTTTTCTCCTTCGTCTTCGTCGTCTCGCGGCGACGAGGGCAAACTTAGAACAGACCTAAAAATATGTCACGCATAAATTTATGACGAGATCATGTAGTCTGCTCGACATGAGTGCACAGACCGTCGACACGGGCGCCGAGCAGGGACTTCGGGCCAGAAAGAAACAGCAGACGAGGGAGAAGATCTCGCACCAGGCCACACTGCTGTTCCTGGAGCGCGGATTCGACAAGGTGACGATCGCGGATGTGGCCGCGGCTGCCGAGGTCGCCAAGATGACGGTGACCAACTACTTCCCGCGCAAGGAGGACCTGGCGCTGGATCTGGGCGAAGTGTTCGTGGACCAGCTCGGCCGCACCGTCCGCGAACGCGTGGCGGGGGAGTCCGCGCTCGCCGCGTTGCGGCGCGCCTACCTGGCGGCGGTCGCCGATCAGGATCCGGTTATCGGATTCTCCGGTCCGGAATTCGCCGGGCTGATTGCAGGCAGTCCCGCGCTCGTCGCCCGGCTGCGCGAATTCCACGAGGAGCGCGAGGCAGCGCTGGCGCGAACCCTTGCGATCGAAACCGATACTGCGCCAGGCGACATCACGCCGCGGGTGGCCGCGGCGCTACTGGGCGGGGTACATCGAGTGCTGTTCGACGAGACGATGCGCCGCACACTCGCCGGCGAGTCCAACGACGACATCGCCACGGCACTGCGCGGGTACATCGAGGTCGCCTTCGCCGCGCTGGAGCCGTCGCTGGCCGACTACGCGGTGCGGGCCGCTGACCGAAGCGAGCCGGTCACCATCGGGTGAACACCGAGACTCTCGGCGATTGCCGAGCGCTATGACGGTGCTTGCGGAAAGATTGCCCGCAGCGTTTCCCTAGTTCGTGTGTGTTGTTCGGCATGCTCCCGATTACCCACGATTCCGGAGGTCCCGCAATGGTCAACATCCTGCTCGTGCACGGTGCTATCGCCGACGGCTCGTCCTGGTCCGGTGTCATCCCCACGCTCCAGGCCGCCGGCCACCATGTCGTGGCCGTGCAGCAGCCGCTGTCCTCGATTCCCGACGATGTCACCAAGGTGCGTCAGGCCCTCGACATCCTCGAAGGCCCGACCGTAGTCGTCGGGCATTCCTTCGGCGGCTGCGTCATCACCAATGCCGCGCACGGAGCCAGGAATGTGAAAGCGCTGGTCTACGTCGCGGCGTTCGCGCCGGACGAGGGGGAGACGGTCACAGCGCTCGGTGAGCCGTTCGGTCAGCCGCCCTCGGCGCAATTCTTCGTGACCGACCCGCAGGGCAGGGTGACGTTGCCGCAGGACAAGTTCGTCGAGTATTTCGCCTTCGATGTCGATCCGGTGCAGGCGCGCGTCATGGCTGCGGTGCAAGGCCCGAGCGACGCGGCGCGTTTCGGCTTCGTCTCGGGTCCGCCCGCCTGGCGCGAATTCCCGAGCTGGTACATCGTCGCGGGCAACGACCTGATCATCGGCACGCGGCTCGAAGAGGTGCTCGCCGAGCGGATGAGCGCGAAGACCACCAAGGTCGCAGGCGCCAGCCACGCGGTCATGGTGTCCAACCCGGAGGCGGTCGCCCAGGTGATCCTCGAGGCGGCGACAGGCTGAGCGCCTGGCCGGTTGCCTCCCGTTTGCCCGGGCTCGTGTCGCACCGTCCCGACCGTCGAAGTCGGCACATACTGAACCGATGACCGGTGCAGTCGCTGTCGCCGACACATCCGCGCCCGCGCCCTTGAGCAGGGCACGGACCAACATCGTGTTCGGCACCATCGTGCTCGGCATGCTGATGGCCGCGCTCGATCAGACCATCGTTTCCACCGCACTGCCGACGATCGTCGCCGATCTCGGCGGTGCGGGGCACCTGGCCTGGGTGGTCACGTCCTATCTGCTCGCCGAGGCGGTGGCGACGGCACTGGCGGGCAAGCTCGGCGATCTGTTCGGCCGCAAGCTGGTGTTCCAGCTCAGCGCGCTGATCTTCATCGTCGGCTCGATGGTCGCGGGCCTGGCCAACGGCATGCTGTTGCTGATCATCGCGCGCGCCGTTCAGGGCCTCGGCGCCGGAGGTCTCATGGTCACGGCGATGGCACTGATCGCCGACATCATCCCGCTGCGCGAACGCGGCAAGTATCAGGGCGCGCTCGGTGCGGTCTTCGGCGTCACCACGGTGATCGGCCCGACGCTCGGCGGGTTGTTCACCGACCATGCGAGCTGGCGCTGGTGCTTCTACGTCAACGTGCCCGTCGCGATCGTCATGATCGCCCTTGCCGCGCGCACCATCCCGCGGGTGCGGGCCGCGATCAAGCCCATCATCGACTATGCGGGCATCGGGTTGGTCGCGCTCGGCGTCTCCAGCCTCATCCTCGGACTCGAATGGGGCGGTACCGAATATCCGTGGGGCTCTGGGCAGATCATCGGCCTGTTCGTCGCCGCGGTGCTACTGCTCGCGGCGTTCGTCGCGGTCGAATTGCGAGCGACCGAACCGATGCTGCCGATGGGATTGTTCCGCAGCAGAGTGTTCACGGTCTGCTCGATCCTGAGCTTCATCGTCGGCTTCGCGATGCTCGGCTCGATAACCTACCTGCCCGCGTATCTCCAATACGTGAACGGGGTGTCGGCCACCGCGTCCGGCGTTCGGACGTTGCCGCTGGTCGCGGGATTGCTGTTCACCTCGATCCTGTCCGGGCAGATCGTCGGAAAGACCGGTCGTTACCGGTACTTCCCGATCGTGGGCACCGCGGTGATGGCGGTCGGTCTGTATCTGATGTCCACGATGGGCCGAACTACCAGCATCTGGCTGGAATCGCTGTACATGCTGATCCTCGGTCTGGGTATCGGCCTTGCCATGCAGGTGCTGACCATCGTCGTGCAGAACACCGTGCCCTACACGCAATTGGGCACGGCAACTTCGGGCGTCACCTTCTTCCGCACCCTCGGTAGCGCTTTCGGTACCGCGATATTCGGCACGTTGTACACCAACCAGATCACCACCGATCTGACCGCGGCCCTGACCGAGGTGAAGGTCGTGCCGCCCGCGGTGGCGGCGAATCCGCAGCAGCTGCGGGCCCTGCCTGCCGACGTCGCCGCGCCCATCATCGACGCCTACGCGAGGTCCATCGACCACGTCTTCCTGTGGGTGGTCCCGGTCGCGCTCGTCGGTTTTGTTGTCGCGTGGTTCCTGAAGGAAATACCGCTGCGTGACAGCGTCCGGGCCGGCGCTTCCGATGTGGGCGAGGGCTTTTCGGTGCCCGATTCCCCGGACCGCCTAGTGCTGCTGGAGCGCGCGGTCTCCGGTGCGATGCGCAAGGCGCACGCCAAGGGGCCGATCGGACCGCGCATTCTCGCGGACTCGGGGTCGAAGCTCAGTCCGGGCCGGGCGTGGGCGCTCGGCCAGGTGTACATGCACACCCGGGTTCGCGGTGTGGCCACGCTCGAGGCCATCGCGCAGGCCCACAAGATGCCGCCCGAAGTAATCCGCCCGATCTACGTGCAGGTGATCGCCGCGGGTTATGTCAGCGCCGACGATGGCCGCGTTCGACTCACCGATTCCGGCCGGGCCGAGGTCGACCGGATCCATGCCTCGTGGCGACATTGGCTCGATACCCAGCTCGACGACTGGGACTACCGCGACCCCGCCGACCATGCGCTGCTCGATCAGGCGTTGGAGAACATCGCTACCAAGCTCCTCGACGAGGAGGCTCAGGAGCGCGAACCCGTTGACGCTTGATTCCCTTGCGCTCGATTACTCGTAGACGTATATTCGTAGACGAGTAATCGGGAGGTAGTCATGGCCACGAAGCGCAAGGTGGACAACCTGCTGGCGCTTGCGGTGCTCTCGGTGATCGTCGCGCGGCCGATGCACCGATACGAGATCGCGTCGACGCTGCGTGCTCGCGGTAAAGACCGCGACATGGACATCAAATGGGGCTCGCTGTACACGGTCGTACAGAATCTGGAAAAGGCCGGCTTCCTCGAGATCGTCGGCAGCGAGCGCGACGGGGCACGCCCGGAACGCACGATCTACCGGATCACCGACGCAGGTCGCACGGAAATGGCCGACTGGACAAGAGAATTGATCGCCACCCCGGAACCCGAACACCACCGGTTCACCGCGGGACTCTCCATCGCGGCGGCACTAGCACCGGACGAGGTGGCCGAGTTGCTCGGCAGGCGCATCGAGGCGCTGGGTCACATCATCGAGGCTGTGCGCCGAGAACTCGACGGACTCGCCACTACGCTGCCACGGCTGTTCATCATCGAGTCCGAGTACGGGCTCGCGATGCTGGAAGCCGAGCAGGCCTGGGCGCGGTCGTTCCGCGACGAACTCATCTCGGGGAGCTTCCCCGGCGTGGACTGGTGGCGGCAGCTGCATGCCGAGGGGGTGGAGCCCGCGGAAGTCGCAAAGCTCGTCGAAGGGGGGAACGCGCCGCTATAGGGCGCCATTGTCGGATCGATGTCATCGTCGGATCGAGACCAGGCTCGGCGGGGTGCGGCAACACCGCCACCGAGCCCGATGTAACCGTCTCGAACCGTGCCCGCATACGCGCACTCGGCCACGAGGTTGGCAACCACAGGATAACTGGGTGAGCGGCAGGCGGGTCGGTTCGGGGATTCCACCCAACCCGTATCGCACAAACCTGGAGACACCCATGTCCACAACACGAACCGCACTTGTCATCGGCGGCGGCGTCGCCGGACCCGTCACGGCCACCGCGCTGCGCAAGGCGGGCATCGACGCCCGCGTTTACGAGGCGTACCCCGGCCCGACCTTCGGCGTCGGCAGCGGGCTCGCGCTCGCTCCGAACGGCGTTGCCGCACTGGACATCATCGGCGCGGGTGATCGCATTCGAGCAATGGCCTCGCCGATCACCGATGTGGCGATGTCGGTCGGCGGCAAGCACCTGCACCTGCCGACGCTGCCGGACACCCTGCTGCAACTGGTCGATCGCAACGAGCTGCATCAGGCGCTGCACGATCACGCGGTCGCCGCGGGCGTTCCCTTCGAATACAACAAACGACTGGTCGGCGTCGACGAGCACGAGTCGGGCGTCACCGCGCATTTCGCCGACGGCACCAGCGCCACCGCGGATGTGCTGATCGGGGCCGACGGCATCCGCTCGACCGTTCGCGGCCTCATCGATCCGAAGGCGCCGGGACCGGACTACACCGGCATGCTCGGCTTCGGTGCGGTCGTCGACAGCGATATCGACATCGAGCCGGGGACAATGACTTTCGCCTTCGGAAAGCAAGCATATTACCTCTACGGGGCGGTCGAGCCGGGCCGGATCATGTGGGGCGCGAACCTCCCGCACAAGGAGTACATGTCGCTGAGCGAGGCGCGGGCGGTCCCGGCCGAGCATTGGCTGAAGATCTTGCGCGAGACCTACGCCGAGGACACCCCCGGCGGCGAGCTCGCCCGCAATACGACCGTGGAAACCCTCGAAACGACCGGAGCCCTGCACATCATGCCGCCGGTTCCGCAGTGGTACCGAGGTCGCATGGTGCTGGTCGGCGACTCGGTGCACGCGCCGTCCAACAGCTCCGGCCAGGGTGCGTCACTCGCCATCGAGAGCGCCGTCCAACTGGCACGGTGCCTGCGAGATCTGCCGGACCCGGCATCGGCCTTCGCCGCATACGAGCGGTCGCGGCGCTCGCGGGTGGAAGGCATCGCCGCGCGGGCCGCGAAGATCAACCACAGCAAGACGCCGGGCCCGGTGGCGCGCAAGGTGATGCCGGTGATGATGCGGGTGATGGTCAGATTCATGGACCTGGAGAAGACCATGGGCGCCGAGCAGCGCTACCGCATCGACTGGGATGCCCCCGCGGATCAGGAGCCGGTGGCAGTCGGCTGACCCGAAACTCGGCCGTTGCGCAGCCGCTGCCACGGCCGAGGCGGTTCCGACCGAGCGGCGTAGATGCGGTGAGAACGATCTGGGCGAGGATCGGACAGTGTTCGGGATTTGCAGCAACTTCGCCCGCACCGCCGTCGCATGGTGGGTGGTGTGTGGGCCGGGCGGGTGCCCGAACTGCTCGTCACCGCGTCGTGCCAACCCCAGCTGATACCAGGCCTATGTCAATACACTTGGTGGGTGACCGATAGGAATTCCGATGGCAATCTGGATTTGAACCAGCTGCGCACCTTCCTTGCCGTGCACCGTGCGGGATCCATTACCGCGGGTGCACGGCTGATCGGTTTGTCCCAGCCGACGGTGACCACGCAGCTGCAAGCGCTGGAGAAACGGCTCGGCTATCGGCTGTTCGACCGGCTGCCGCGCGGGGTGGCAGCAACCGACGCCGCCGTCGAACTCGCCGCCAGGGTGGCCGGCCCGCTGGACGCGCTCGGCGGCATTGTGGGCGACACTGCACCAGCGCAACCGATCACACAGCCGCCGGTCCGCCTGGCCGGGCCCGCCGAAATGCTTGCGGTGCAGGCACTTCCCGTGCTGGCCCCGCTGATCGCCGGTGGCGTTCGGCTGAATGTGACGGCAGGGCTTTCGGAGGAACTGCTCGCCGGGCTGCGTGCCGGGCACTACGACCTGGTCGTGTCCACCGTCCGGCCGCGTGGCAGGGCAGTTGTCGCCGAACCGCTTGCCGACGAGGAGTTCGTCCTGGTTGCCGCACCAGCTATCGCAGAGCGGATCGATGTCGCCCGGCTGCGTGCCGAGGGGCCGGCGGCGCTGACCGGCGTCCCCTTGGTCAGCTACGCCGCGGATCTGCCGATCCTGCGGCGGTATTGGCGGCATGTGTTCGGCGTGCGGCTGGCCGCCGACGCTGCGGTCGTAGTTGCCGATCTCCGCGCGGTCGCGGCCTTGGTCACCGCAGGCGGCGGCATCAGCGTGCTACCGCGTTACCTGTGCACGGCACGTCTCGCCACCGGCGCCCTGGTCGCACTGCTCGAACCCGAGGATCCACCGATCAACACCGGATTCCTCGTGCGCAGGCCCGGCGCCACGACTCGTCCGCACATCGATCTGGTCCACGACCAGCTACTAGCGGTGCGCCACGAGTGGTGAGCCCGTGCACACCAGGTAGCTCGGGACCTCGTGCCTGCGCCGGCCGCTGCACCCTCGGTCGGGTCGACTGTCCGGCTGAGGATGCAGATGTCGTGCCATGTACCGAGGTCGTCGCGCCTGCGCACCTGCGCGACGACCTCGAGCACACTCGTTGCGGCGTTGCGGCGTTGCGGCGTTGCGGCGTTGCGGCGTTGCGGCGTTGCGGCGTTGCGGCGTTGCGGCGTTGCGGCGAGGGTCGCGCATTCGGGCCAGCGGCCGACGTATGGTCCGGCTTCGGTCGTCCTCAGTCGGTTTCGGCGCCGCCTCGGCGGTCCGCGTGGCGGCGCAGGATGTTGGCGGTCTGTTCGTCGGCGGGCAGGAACGCCTCCAGATGCAACTCCGAGAGGGTGATGTCGACGGCGGTCGCGAACGAAGTGATAGTGGTGATCAGTCTGAGTTCGCCATCGTCGCTGCGCAGCCGCAGCGGCACCGCGAAGCCGAGATGGTCCGGGCCCGGATTCACTTCTGGGAGATAGCCTTCCAGCTCGGCGATGAAATCGTCGAGGCCGGCATCGGGGCTGCGCATGGCCTTGCCGCGCAGGCTTTCGGTGACGTGTCTGCCCCACTCCGGCAGGTTCACCACGCGCCGCGCGAGACCATCGGGATGCAGCGCGAGACGCAGCACATTGATCGGAGGCGTCAGCAACTCCGGCGCGACACCCTGGGTGAGCAGATCGAATGCGGCGTTGGCGGCGAGCAGAATGCCGTAGGGCCGCACGACGACCGCGGGGTAGGGCATATGCCCGTCGAGGATGCGCACCAGCGCATCACGGACCGGGCCCAATGCTTCGGTCTCCATATCCGATTCGGGGAAGACCGGCGCGAACCCGGCCGACAGCAACAGTCCATTGCGCTCGCGCAGCGAGAGCTCGAGCGATTCGGCCAACCGGACCACCATGGTCCGGCCGGGCCTGGATCGCCCGTGTTCCAAAAAGCTCAGATACCGCTGACTGGTATCCGCGCGAATCGCGAGGTCGAGCTGGCTCACTCGGCGTTGGGTTCGCCAGTGCCGTAGCTGCGTGGCGAATGGGCTCGGTTCTAGCGCCGTCGTCATGCCTCCAGTGAATCCGACGGAGCTGTTCCGCGCCATTCCTCGCAGGGAATTATCGGGGTGCACCTGCGGCTCATACCGATCATTCCCAGCTAGGAATGGCACACCTGCTCGGCCTCGGCAAGACTCTGTGTCATGAGCAAGCAATTCGATGAGAACGAACTGGCCACGCTGACCGAGCGCTACGTCGCCATGTGGAACGAGTCCGACGCCGAGAACCGCAGTAAAATGATCCGCGAACTGTGGGCGATCGACGGAGTCCAGGTGCTGGTCGACCCGCCGCAGGAAATCCGCGAGGCGGCCGCGGCAATCGCCTTCCCGATTCCGGCCATGGAGGTCCGCGGGCACGACGCCCTGGATCGCAGGGTCACCCGCGCCTACGAAATGTTCGTCGCAGCGGGCGAGCACATCTTCGCCGCCAGCGGTCAGGCCACCCAGCTGTCGGTGAATCTCGTCGGCATCACCTGGCTGATGGTCTCGCAGGCCGATGGTTCGGTGGTGGGTGGCGGCTACGACGTGCTCGCCCTCGACGAGGACGGGCGCATCCAGTCAGACCACCAGCACATCGGCGTCGCCTGACAGCGGCGGACAGCGTTCCCACAACGAGTTCTCCCACGACAGAGTTTCCGCACCACAGAGTTTTCGCACCATAGAGTTTCAGGAGTACGTCATGAATGCGATTGCCTACCACCTCGATCCGCTGCGCGGCCTCGAAGGGCTGACGGCACGGGCGCAGGAGGTTCCCGAGCCGGGACCGAATCAAGTTATCATCCGGGTGCGCGCTGCCTCGATCAACCGACGCGACCTGATGCTGTTGGACGGCGTCTACCCGCTCCCGGCCACCCCTGGCATCATCCCGCTGTCGGACGGGGTCGGCGAGGTGATCGCAGTGGGCGACAAGGTGACTCGCGCCGCGCTCGGCGACCGGGTGACCGCCTCGTATTTCGTGCGGTGGATCGACGGGCCGCAGCGGCTGGCCCAGGTTGCCGAACAGTATGGCGCCAACTTCAACGGAATGCTCGCCACCTACGCGGTGATCGAAGGAGACTCGGTGGTGCACGTGCCCGAGCACCTCACCGATGTCGAGGCGGCCACGCTGACCTGCGCGGGTGTCGTCGCGTGGGCAGCACTGACCAAGCCGCAGCCGGTGGGACCCGGTGAGACGGTGCTGACCGTCGGCAGCGGCGCGGTTGCGCTCTACGGCGTGCAGCACGCCAAAATGCTGGGCGCCCGCGTCATCTCGATCACCTCGGGCCCCGACAAGGCCGAGCGGCTGCGCAAGCTCGGTGCGGACGAGGTCGTCGACCGGAACCGGACACCGGACTGGGACGAGGCGGTGCTGGAGCTCACCGAGGGCCACGGTGTCGAACATGTGCTGGAAGCTGTTGGGCTGCCGACCCTGTCGAAGTCGGTGAAGTCCGCCGGGTACAACGCGATGATCACCATGATCGGCGCTACGCAAATGTCCGAGGGCCGGCCGTTCGAGAATCCGTTCGTCGGACCGTATCTCGGCATCCGCCGCATCGCCGTCGGCAGCCGTACCGACTTCGAGGCGATGAACCGCGCGATCACCGAACACCGGATGCACCCGGTCATTGATCGGACCTTCCCACTCGACCAGGCCGTCGAGGCCTACCGCTACTTCCGCGATGGCAACCCGTTCGGCAAGGTCGTCGTCACAATGCCCTGATCAGGGCTGGTCGTCGAGCCCCGCGGTCATGGCGACCTTTCGGCTGGTTGCACCCAAGGCCGATGGGTCGCTTCGACGGGGATCTTGCTGGCCGCTTCGACGGTCTGCCTACTGGTTGCTGTCAGCCGGCGGGTTGCTTTGGTTGTCAGCTGAGCCGGTTCGGGTGTCGGCTGGTGGGTTGCTTTGGTTATCGGCTGAGCCGGTTCGGGTGTCGGCTGGTGGGTTGCTTTGGTTATCGGCCGAGCCGGTTCGAGGTGTCAGTCGGTTGGCTGCTCTGGTCATCGGTCGGCTGGCCGATATGACTGTCAGCAGACTGGCCGGTGCCAGGGGATTGGTTGCCGCGGTTCTCAGCAGGCGGGCCGTTCTCGGCTCCGGCCGGTGTCGCCTCGAACGGCACGATATTGCCTGCGGCGTCACGTGTTCCGATACCGGCCTCGACAGCGGCTGCGAGGTCGGCGACGGTGGCCCAGGAACGAGGGGGCTCGGCCTCGAGGTTTCCGATGGTGTACCAGCTGTCGTTACCTCGGTAGCGGACCAGGCCCTTGCCGGTCTCGTCGACGGTGACATCGAGGTCGCCGGACACCGTCCCTTCCTCTTCGGTCAGGACAGCTGCCTTGGCGGAAATCTCGATGATGTCGCTTATTTGAACTCTCCTCGACGGACGCAGTCCTCGACTGCGGTGCGCAGTGCGGCGTGCTCGGCGGGATCAACGGTCAGCGCGTATTTTACCTTGACCTTGATGTATCGCTCGATATAGGCGCACCGGAAAGTTCCGGGAGGCAGATAGTTCGCGGCGTCTTGGTCACCCTTGGACCTGTTGGCCGACGGATCGGAGGCCTCCAGGTTGACCGCATCGTTGGCGATGCGGCGACGCGTGTCTTCATCACGCTTGTCGGCGCCCGACCGCCATGCCTCGGCCAGCGCGACGATGTGTTCGGCATCGACGGACGCCGGATCGGTCATCCACTTGTACGGCTTGAGTTTTCCGGTCTTGGAGTCGAGGAATCCGTACTCGTCGCGCCAGCCGCCGTCGCGGCCGACCTTCAGTTCGCAGGTTTTCGGATCGAGTGTGACCGAGCCGGTGGCGTCGCGAAGCATCATCACCTCACGGCTGGTGCAGCGGCTGTACTGCGCGAAGTCAGGGCCGAAACCGTGTTCGGGCTTGTTGGAATCCCAGTGCGGGAACTTTTCGCGGCTGTATCCGGCCATTGCCGCCTCGGGTGCGTCGCCGAGCTGCCCGAGCAGCTCGGTGGCGTCCTTGCTGGAAACCGTTGCCGCGCCGGCCGACCCGGGTCCGCCTCCGTCGCCACCGGTCGGCTTGTCGATATAGGCGTAGGCAATGGCTACGAGCACAGCGAGGCAGATGGGCGCACAGACGGCGAAGATGCGACGCACGGTGCGGGAGGAGAACACATTCACGAGAACACCGACATCATCGAACTTCCTTACGCGAACACCGAACTGAGAACGGGCGTCAAGCTACCGGGTTCGGCTCGTTGTGGAAGTCATTGTCCGTTATGACCTTCGGCACAGTCCATGAGAAACTTCGTGTGCGCCAAGGGGGCTGGAAATGCAGAACACCCCCGAGTCGCCGTGCCGGCGCCGACTCGGGGGTGATCGATCACGATCGAGCGTTTGTTCTGTCATGTGACGGGGGAGCGGGCCGGTTGTCCAGACCGGGGTCCGTGCCCAGCGTTCGAGGCCGATGAGGGAGGTCTCGGGCGCTTGTCGCACGACCGGCTCGTCGTGACGGTTTACGGATAGCTGTCGGGCGGCGAAGTGCGCGGATCTGCGTGTTGCCGATGCACCGCGTACCTCCGTTCAATCGCCCCGCTTCCTACGTAGGAAGATAGTAGGTGCTCGCGGATCTCTTTGCAATAACGGGACCTTCCGGGCGACTGCGCCAGTTGGGTGGCGGTAGAAGTTGAAATTGCTACTATCTGAGTACGGAAATGCCGCTCATCTGCGGATGTGTATGGCGGTAGCGGCGGGGTCGGCCACCATCGCTCGCCATTGGGTGATGAGCATCACGGTGGTGCTGCGGGTAAAGCGGTCACAGCAGCCCGAAGTTGTGTGTGCAAACCAGGTGAAGGCAGAAAAGCTGGATCCAGGAAAGGCGCACATCATGGCTACCGTCGACGTTCTCGACTCGTTCATCAACTACATCGACCTCGGCACCGGCTCTGTTCCGGTGGTGTTCCTGCACGGCAACCCGACCTCATCGCACCTGTGGCGCAACATGCTCCCGCACGTCACGGGCCAGGCTCGCTGCCTCGCCCCCGATCTCATGGGCATGGGCGCATCGGGTAAGCCGGACATCGACTACCGACTCGACGACCACGCCCGCTACCTCGATGCCTGGTTCGATGCGCTCGGCCTGGACGAGGTCGTCCTCGTCGGGCACGACTGGGGCGGGACGCTCGCGATGGACTGGGCCGCACGGCATCCCGGACGCGTGCGCGGTGTCGCGGTGATCGAGACGTTCCTGCGGCCGATGCGCTGGGAGGAACTGCCGCAGGGCTCCGCAGGCATGTTCCGCAAGTTCCGGTCTGCCGAAGGCGAGCGGGCCGTGCTGGAAGACAACCTCTTCATCGAGTTCAACCTGCCGAAACTGATCGCAGGCCTGACCGACGCCGATCTCGACGCCTACCGCGCGCCCTACCCGACCCCCGTCTCGCGCAGGCCGATGCTGGCCTGGGCCCGCGAATTTCCCCTCGACGGGGCTCCCGCCGATGTCGTGCAGCGGGTGCTCGACTACGGACAGTGGATGGCAGAAAGCGTGAGTGTGCCGAAACTGCTGATGAAGGTGGAACCCGGCGTCGGCCTCGGCTCGCCGGAGATCATCGAATGGCCTGGCCACCTTCCTGCGCTCCACCTGCAGTCTGGCCGAACCGAAAGCATTCTGCCGCTGCCAACGCCGAGTGGAGAAGGCCGTCGCGATCGGCCGCATCCACCCCGGCAAAGCACAACTTGCGAACCATCCCGTCATCCCCGGTGGCCGCACTCTCGCCGAGGCTGCCGCCCAAATGCTGCGTCTCACCGACGCCGCAGGCGTAATCCGTGCCCACCCGGACTACGCCGCGCCGCAGGCAAAGATGGACGCGATCACCGGACTCCTGCGATCCGGCCGCTTCCCCTACTGGACTGAGCACTTGCCGATGCGCTCGAGTGGATTGTGTGCGCGTGACCAGAAGGACCGGCCCCCATGACGGCGTGATCAGGCGGTGACGGGGGCGGGGCGGAGCAATGTTCCGGCCAGCAGGCCGCGGGCGGTCCGCACTGCCACTACTGCCCAAGCGCCGACCAGCACGATGTACAGCGCCACAGCGGAGGCCGCGAACAGGTCGGCGCCGGTGTGGCTGTAGAGGATGGTGCTGCCGCTGATGCAGGTGCCGAGGGGGAAGGTGAAGCCCCACCAGGTGAGGTTGAATTTCAGTGTGCCCGCGCGGGCGGTCTTGGCGGTGATCGCGACAGCGAGCGCCAGCCACAGCATGGCGAAGCCCCAGGTGACGACGCCGAAGATGACCGAGAAGACGGTCAGGCCCTTGGCGTAGAGGTCGGGCAGGGCGGCGGGGGCGGCATTGGCCAAAAGACCTGCGGCGGTGATGGATTGGCCGAGCGGGCCGAGCACGAGCCACAAGGTGGGAACCATGCCTTTTTCGGGGATGCCGTAGTGCACCAGCCGGGACCAGATCATGGTGATGGTGACGAGCGCGGCGATCAGGCTCATGCCGAACATGGCCAGGCACAGCACAATCATGGTCAGTCGGGGCTGGCCCGCGGGGACATAGGGCACCAGCAGCGCACCCATGCCAGCCGACACCATCGGCGGCACAACGGGCATCAGCCATCCGCCGAACGCGGCGTCCGGCTCGACGTGGTGATGGGTGAACATGCGGTAGGGAATCACGCACGCGGTCAGCAGCCCGAGCACGGTGCCTGCCGACCACAGCACCCAGTCCACGGTTAACGCCGCCGACAGGCCGATCACATCGCGACCGAGCAGCAGCGTGCCCGCACCGACAGTCAGCAGCGCCATCGGGGGAGCACCGAAGAATTGCGACATCACCGGGTGGTTCCACTGGTCACGCGCCGATTCGGGAAAACGCACCCACTGCACCATCCACGCCGAACTCAGCACCACGAGCAGCAGCGCGGCCAGCACCCACACCACAGTCGCCGCACCCCGCAGCCCGGGGAACTGCAAGGGCAGCGTGGCGGCAGCGTTGCCGACAATCCCGGTCCCCATCACAGTCGCGAACCAGTTCGGGCCGAGATGCCGCAGCCCCGCCCGGCGGCGCAGTGGTTCCTCCCGCAAGGCACTGAGCCGGTGCTGCTCGGCAGCGCCGAGCATGTCTTCGTGCACGGCTGCGAGGCGGCCGCGACGCGTGTCGTCGTGGTCGAGCTCGCCGAAGAGACGCCGCGATCCGGCGGGGTGAGAAGTCACTGTGGCGGTCATGTCTCCAGCGTCGCCGCTGGCGGACGTTGCGAGTAGGCACCGCGCTCCTATGGATGCATAGACTCGTTCTATGTCCAGCCGTCGCGACGGCCCAGCGTGCGAAGAAGTTGGCGATAGATAGCCACATTTGGACGTTGTAGCTCACCATCTGTCACAAGACGCCGCACAGGTGGTTGAAAGCTGCGGCACCCTGACAGCTCGGCGAATTAGAGCTGTCAGGCGCATGATCACGGTTCCGCTGCAAGCGGTCTTTGCGGACACCGAAGTAGTAGCTGACCCCTGTGGATGTGGCACCTGTGACGATTGCAATCGCAGCACTGTAGCGCGCAAGCGTGGCTAGGGGTTACGTGGTGCCGTGCGATCCACGACGTGCGGTTCAGGCGTCGGACCACCTGCACCGCAAGAGGATTCGCGCGTATGCCGCTCGCATCGACGGCACACCCTGGTGTGAGCACACTTCGCTGCTGCGTGCTGCCGATTGCGTTCCGAAGGGCTATCGGACACCGATGACATAGACTCGATCTATGCCGCTGTCGCCGCGCGTCCCAGATCTGGCTGCCCTCGACCTGCTGCTCTCGGTAATCGAGCTGGGCAGCCTGGGCCGGGCCGCAGAGGCGCACGGCATTAGTCAGCCGTCGGCGTCCTCGCGCATCCGCTATCTGGAGAAGCTTGTCGGCCTGCCGGTGCTGGAGCGCACGACGCTCGGCTCCCGGCCCACACCCGCGGGTGCGCTCATCGCTGAATGGGCGCGCGCTGTGGTCGACGCCGCCGGGCAGCTCGACGCGGGCATCGACACTTTACGGGCCGAACGTGACTCCCGCCTTCGTGTTGCTGCCAGCCAGACCGTCGCGGAGTACCTGTTCCCCGGCTGGCTGATGACCTTGCGCGCCGCCGCTCCCGACACCACCATTGCCTTGGAATCCGGCAATTCCGTCGAGGTCGCGCACGCCGTGCTCGACGGCAAGGCCGCGATCGGATTCATCGAGAGTCCGCAGAACTTCCGCGGCATCGAAAGTCATACCGTCGCGCGGGACCACCTGGTCGTCGTGGTGGCCCCGCAGCACGGCTGGGCCCGGCACGATGCGGTCGCCCTCGAAGCACTCGCCGAAACCCCGCTGATCCAGCGCGAAGTCGGGTCGGGCACCCGAACCTGGTTCGAGCATGCGATCTCGCGCAGCATCCCGGGCTGGCAGCCGACCGTTGCGCTGGAGCTGTCCTCGACGACCGCCATCAAAACCGCGGTCGCCACCGGGGTGGGTCCCGCCGTCCTCAGCTCGTTGGCCGTCGCCGCGGAGATCACCGCAGGCACCCTGGTCTCGCCTACCGTGACCGGCCTCGATCTCGCCCGCACTCTGCGTGCCATCTGGCCGAGCGGTCAGCGCCTGACCGGCCCCGCCCGCGATCTCTACACCATCGCTCGCCGCACCCAGTAGCGCTGCTGCAGAGTCGAGGCCGAAATCAGGGGGCATCCTCGGGCTGCGCCGTCGGCGGAATCCCGGTGTCCAGGAAGCGGATCAGTCGATCGATACGGGCGGTGTGGTCGACGCAGCGTTCCAGGTGATTGCCGACGAGGGCGATATCGATGGAGGCATCGGTGGGCCCGGACCACACCGGGCCGGTGAGTGCCGCGTGCAGTTGCTGGTGCAGTTCGTCCATGGCGGGTGCGTCGGATGCCGGTTCGGCAGGCGGTTGATGGCCGGTGGCGACCGCTTGGCCGGCGATGGCGGTGCGGTGCGCGGCGAGCCGGCCCATGGCCATCAACAGGTCCATGATGGGCCGCGGGGCAACGGGTTCAGGGTGGGATTTGTAGACCTGCTCGGCGGCGCGGCTGATCAGCGTGCCGATTCTGGACAGTTCGCTGGCGATCTGGATGGCGGTGACCACATGGCGCAGGTCTCTGGCGACCGGCGCTTGCAGCGCGAGCAACACCACGGTCCGCGCCTCGCAGGCGCTGTACATCTGCTGTAGCTGCTCGTCGAGCGCGAACACTTCGTAGGTGGCGGTGAGGTCGGCGTCGGCGAGCGCATCGGTGACCCGCTCGGCGGCATCGTGGGCGAGCCTGCACATCAGCGTCAAGTCATTGGTCAACGCGACGAGCTCGCGAGTGAACTGGGTCCGCACCGGCAAATTGTCGCCTATCCGCGCCCAATCGAGTACTCGAAAGGTTATTCGGCCGCCGCATTGGCCGGAACTCGCAGGCTGTGGCATTAGAACTGGAAAGATTCGCCGGGTGCGGGAGACTGTGGAATGAAGCGTGACGTCTCGGCGCAGCTGGAAATCGCGGTCTCCGGGCCGACCACCCTCGAGTTCCAGATCGCCGTGGCCCGACAGCCAGGCATCGAGCTGACCGAGTCGCTGGTGTTCGACCTCGACGGCCGCAGGATCGCGGCGCAGGAAATCCTCGGTCCGCACGGCACGCGCATTCACAAATTCGAGGTCGGCACCGGCGCGCTGCAAGTGCGCTACAGCGCAACAGTCTTCGGTACCGCGATAGCCGAACCGATATCGGACTACGACCTCGCGATATACCTGCGGCCGAGCCGTTTCGTCGAGTCCGACAAACTGCTCGGATTCGCCGCAGCCGAATTCCCCAGCGGCGCAACGCCTGCGGACCTTGCTGCCATCGTGTCGTCGTGGGTCGGCCGTCGTGTCCGTTATGTCGCCGGCAGTAGCGACCCCATCGATGGCGCGGTGGAGACACTGCTGGCCGGGGCAGGCGTGTGCCGCGACTTCACCCATCTGCTGGTGGCATTGTTGCGTGCGCTCAAAGTGCCTGCGCGCTTGGTGTCGGTGTACGCGCCGGGGCTGTTTCCCATGGACTTCCACGCCGTCGCCGAGGCATACATCGATGGCGGATGGCGGGTTCTCGATGCCACCCATCTCGCCCCGCGCTTATCGCTTATCCGCATCGCCACCGGCAGGGATGCCTCCGACGCCGCGTTCCTCGACAATCACGGCGGCGAGGTCTATGTGAGCAATATGCAGGTGAGCGCCACCATCGACGGCTACCTACCCTTCGACAACGGCACCGCCCCTGTCACGCTCTGGTGAGCATGGACCGGGCGGTCGGTGCCGCTGCCCGTGATCGGGCACTCTGCCGAGGCCGGATTCGGTGTTACCGTCGACATGTGCCGAAACGCGATATTCAACATCGAGTGGTGACGGCTTTTCAACGGCGGATCGGCAATCCGATCCTGCGCAGGCTGCCGAGTCAGCAGCTGCTCGAGACCACCGGCCGGGTGAGCGGTCGGCCGCGCAGCACGCCGATCGGTGGACGGCGGATCGGCACCGAATTCTGGCTCGTTTCGGAATTCGGCCAACGCTCCCAGTACATCCGGAATATCAACGCGAACAACCGAGTCCGAGTGCGCCTGCACGGCCGGTGGCACACCGGCACCGCACACCTTCTGCCCGAGGACGACGCCCACGCGCGCCTGCGCCAACTGCCGAAAGTCAACAGCTCGGCCGTCCGATTGGTCGGCACCGACCTGCTGACCGTCCGTATCGATCTGGACGACTGAGGAGCCGCACGAGCCTCTGAGCTCGCGCGCATGAATGACGAACAAGCCGCAGCCGTCAACGCATACCTCGATCAACTCTTGGCAGCTCGACTCGGCGCGATGGAACGTCAGGCACGTCGTCGCGAGTGGATACTCGCCACCATCGTTGCCCTGATCGTCGGCGTGGCCACGACCATGTGTCGCATTTCTTCGGCTTCTGAGAACGCGATCGGCTCGTCGAGCTGTGGACGGGCGTGCGTCGGCACCAGGATATGGCGTGGTGCCGACTGGGTTGGCGCGAAACTCGCAGCCGCGCAGGGTATCTCGCAAGAGGAGCTGTTAGAGGCCCTCCCGGAACAGTTCGACATCGCCTCGCGCCGGATCTCCGAGCCGCAGGAGGTTGCGGCGCTTATGACCTTCCTCGTCTCCGGAAAGGCCGCCAACATCGTCGGCGCCGACCTGGTCATCGACGGCGGGACGATCAAGACGAGCTGACCCTCCCGGCCATACCGGCCCCGCGGCCCGCGACGTTATCGTCGCTGCATGATCACGATCGTCCGTAACCGAGTGCGGACAATTTGCTGACACGATGGTGGGCATGATCCGTGCGTCGACTACCCGCTGGACCGTGTTCGTGCCCCTTCTTGCCGCCGCTGCGCTGGCCCTGACCTGGGGGCGAAGTCTGCATTCGGTGGGTGTGATCATCGTGGTCGCGGCGTTGATGGGCGCGGTTCTCGCGGCGGTGCGGCACGCGGAGGTGGTTGCGCATCGGGTGGGGGAGCCGTTCGGATCGCTGGTGCTCGCGGTCGCGGTGACGGTGATCGAGGTGGCGCTGATCGTCACGCTGATGAGTTCGGGCGGCGAGAAGACCGCCTCACTTGCGCGCGACACGGTGTTCGCGGCCGTGATGATCACCTGCAACGGGATCTTCGGTCTGTCGCTGTTGGTCGGCGCGCTGCGCAGGCGGGTCGCGGTGTTCAACGCCGAGGGCACCGGTGCGGCGCTGGCCACGGTGGCGACGCTGGCCACGCTCAGTCTGGTTTTGCCGACGTTCACCACGAGCAAGCCGGGTCCGGAGTTCTCGACCGCTCAGCTGGCGTTCGCCGCGGTGGCCTCGCTGGCGCTGTACGGGTTGTTCGTCATGGTGCAGACGGTGCGTCATCCCGACGACTTCCTGCCGGTCGAGGGCGACGGCGTGGTCACCGACGACGATGTCTGTGACGAGCGGCCGTCGGTGCGTGTCACGCTGATCAGCCTTGCGTTGCTGCTCGTTTCGCTGATCGGTGTCGTCGGGCTTGCCAAGGTGGTGTCGCCGTCCATCGAGTCGACGGTCGCGTCCGCCGGGCTGCCGCAGTCGGCGGTCGGTGTGGTGATCGCGCTGCTGGTGCTGTTGCCGGAGACCCTCGCCGCGGTGCGGGCCGCCCGTCGCGACCAGGTGCAGATCAGCCTGAACCTCGCGCTCGGTTCGGCGATGGCGAGCATCGGCCTGACCATCCCGGCGATCGCGCTGGCAAGTATCTGGCTAGAGGGACCGCTGGTGCTCGGTCTCGGTGCCACCCAGATGGTGCTGCTCGGTTTGACGGTTGTGGTGGGTGTGCTCACCGTCGTTCCCGGTCGGGCGACGCTGCTCCAAGGTGGCGTTCACCTGGCGTTGTTCTCGGCTTTTGTGTTCCTGGCCGCCAGTCCGTAGCGGCCGCGACCGGAACCATGAATAACTTGGCCGCGCGTGGTCAACGACGAGTAAGTGGCGAGGGGTCACGTCGCACCGCTGCTGAACATCTTGATCATTTGGATGGCGAAGGTCGGTCCGGAGCTGAAGTCGCTGATGCCGGGCTTGCGGCCGCTGACCGATGCGGTCACCGCCACCGCGCCACGCATCGACCTCGGCAGCCTGATCGGTCAGGCCCTGCACGAGACCAGTGACGACTCGATCAAGGTCCGCGTCACCGTCAAGTAGTCGGCGAATTTTAGGCATCCTGACCTTGGTGGCTTCTACCTGCGGCGACACGGCGTGTCGAAGTTGATCTTTTGCTGCGCAACTTTCGGTAACCTGCCACCTGGCGAGCTTTTCGTGACGGTGTAGTCCCAACGAAGGCGGTGCGATGGTGGAATCCGGCGGCAGTTCGGAGCCCGGCGGCGGAACCGACAACACGCGGATGTTGGTCATCGCGGCCGTACTCACCGGGGTGCTCGCATTGGTGGTCGCGGTCGCACTGGTCCTGCGCGCCGATCAGCAAGCCGATGACGACAAGAACACTCCGTCGGCGACGTCCACCTCGACCACGGCGCGGCCGACTGCAACGTCCGGGGCCAGGCCCGTGCTGCCGCGCGTCCAACCGGTGCGTCGGATCGGTGACGACTGCTCACACGACAACGTCGTCGCCCAGTGGCATCTGCGTGATGGGATATGGGTGTGTACCCCGCAGGAGCAGGGGCCTGCGGAACATCGGATCGGTGACGACTGCTCACACGACAACGTCGTCGCCCAGTGGCATCTGCGTGATGGGATATGGGTGTGTACCCCGCAGGAGCAGGCCCCTGCAGAACATCGGATCGGGGACGACTGCTCCGCGGGTGGCATTGTCGCCCAGTGGGGTCGGGCCCCTGACGGGCTATGGGTGTGCGCCCCGCAGGAGCAGGGCCCTGCAGAACATCGGATCGGGGACGACTGCTCGGCGGGTGGCATTGTCGCCCAGTGGGGTCGGGCCCCTGACGGGCTATGGGTGTGCGCCCCGCTGCAGCAGGGGCCTGCGGAACATCGGATCGGTGACGACTGCTCGCACGGTGATGTCATCGCGCAGTGGGGCCGCACCCCGCAGGGGCGTTGGGTGTGCATTCCACCAGCGCATGGCGGCGAGGAGCCCGCGCCGCCGCCCGCGGTATCAGGCGAAATTCGATAGACACGGCTGAGATGCTCGATGGGTGATTGTCGTCCCGGACTTCTTTGCCAACCGCTTAGTCGACATGGAACCAGAGGCGGAGGCCTGGCTCGATCGGCTGCCCGAACAAGCCGCCGAATACGCCGACCGCTGGCAGGTGCGCATTGTCGGTGAGCCGATGCACGGATACGCGGGCGTCGTACTGCCGGTGCTCGCAAGCGACGGCACTCCCGCCGTCCTGAAGCTCAGCTATATCACCCCGGAAACCCGCGACGAGCCACTTGCCCTCGCCGCTTGGCAGGGGCAGGGCGCGGTGCAGTTGCTCGACAGCGACCCCGAACACAGTGTGCTCCTGCTCGAGCGCCTCGACCCCAGCCGGTCGTTGGACACCGAGCCGATCGATGAGGCGGTGCCGATCATCGCGGGCCTGCTGCGCCGCCTCGCCATCCCCGCGCCATCCGGCCTTTCCCGCGACCTCAGGACCGAGGCCGCACGCTGGGCCGAGGAATTGCCGAGCGAATGGGAGCGACTCGGCTCCCCCTTCCCACGCAAGATGCTCGACGCCGCCATCGAGGTGTGTCGTCAACTGGGACCGACCGCGGACCACCTACTGGTGAACGAGGACCTGCACTTCGAGAATGTGCTCGGCGGTTTCCGCGAACCCTGGCAGGTCATCGACCCGCAGCCGCTCGTCGGTGACCTCGAATTCACTATGCTCTCGCTGCTGTGGAACCGCCGTACCGAGTCCGTCATCGACGACCGCTTCACCGCCATCGTCGCCATCGCGGGCCTCGACGCCGAACGCGCCCGCGCCTGGACCCTGTTCCGCGCCGTCCAGAACTGGCTCTGGTTCGTGGCGGACGAGGACACCGAAGATTTCGGCTGGCCCGCTGTCCAAGCCATCGCCCCCTGGGCGATGCGCTGAACCCCCGGCAATGAAACGAAAGCTGGCCCGGCACATCACCCGCCCGGCCCCCGCCCCGTCGCGTAATCAGTTGCGCGCGAACACAACCGTGACCAGACCGCCCGACAAGTCTGCGACCCGCCGCCTGATTCGCCGCCGGTGAGCTGTGCGTGGGTCGCCATCGTCGAAACTTGCCCGAGTCGGTATTGCCGGTAGGCCCCTACCACGGTTTTCACCGGGTGAAGGCGGGGCTGACGAATCGGTCGACGAGGGTGCGTTCGGTGGTGGGATCGCTTGCGGGCCAGAACAATAGCGACAGCACTACGCGGACGATCCATTGTCCGGCGGCCGGGTCGTCGGCGGTTGCGGTGAGGGTGGTCGCGGCGTCCGCGAGTCGGGGGTTGCCCGCAAGGAAGGTGTCGACTTCCTGCGGCGTGGTTGCGGCGAGGAAGGCGACTGCTACCGGGTCGGCACGGACGGCGTCGAGGGCGGCGAGGATGGCTGCCGCGACGCGATCGGGGCCGGTGAGTGTGGCGATCGAGTGCTGGATGGTCACGGCGATCCGGGTGGTCGCGGCCGTGAGCACGGCTTCGCGTAAGGCGGACTTGCCGCCGACGTAGCGGTAGACGGTGGCGCGGGAGCAGCCCGCGTGCGTGGCGACGTGGTCGATGTTGAGTCCGGCCATGCCGTGGCGTGCGATCAGCTCGGTCGCGGCCGCGTGGATGCGTTCGACGGCGAGCGCGTTGCGGTCGCCGCCGGCCAGCCAGTCCGGCGGTGGCCCCGAACGGACACTCTTGGAGGCGACCGACAGGGATCGGCGCGTTTCGGTAGAAGGTGTCCGGGTCGGCCGGTCGGGCATCGCCGAGCTCCTGTTCTGCGGCAGATACGGTTGAACAATTTTGTCTCACATTGAGACATTTTGAAAGTAGTATCCCCGGTGGTCCGCAGATGGGCGATCTGCCTGAGAAAAGGTGTGACCTGGTGATTCGAGGTCCGTTTCTCAGTTTTCCGAGGCTATTGACGAGGGTGGTCGGGGCGCGAAATCTGGTGTGTGAAAGCAGATATCGTGCGTGGAGGAAAGGCGGATCGGATGACCCGTGCGTTGGATGAGATCGATGTGTTCGACCAGGGGTTGCTCGACGATCCGTACCCGCTGTACGAGCGACTGCGCATCACCGCACCGGTGCACCGAGTCGCCGATACCGATTTCTACCTGGTGAGTCGCTGGGATCTGGTCATGGAGGCGACCACCCGGGTCACCGACTTCTCCTCGAATCTCACCGGCGCGCTGGTGCAGCAACCCGACGGCACGGCCGCGGTGTTCGACCTGGACGGCGGCGGCCGGGCCGTGCACGTCTTGGCCACCGGCGACAATCCCACCCACATGGCGCATCGCAGGGTGGTGCTGCCCGCCCTCGTCGCGAAACGTATCCGAGCGTTGGAGCCGGCGATCGCCGCGAACGTGGATCGGCTGTGGGAGGACGGTTTTCGCGACGGTCGCATCGAATGGATGTCGGCACTGGCCGACCGGCTGCCGATGATCATGGTGGCAGGCCTGATCGGTTTGCCCGACGAGGATATTCCGCAGCTCGTGGCCTGGGGTTACGCCAGCACCGAGCTGCTCGGTGGTGTGGTGACGACCGAGCGTCTCGGCGTCGTCGTCACTGCTGCTACCGAACTCGCCGGATACCTGCATCGACAGTTCATGTCCGCGTGCGCCCACCCCGGTGACAACCTGCTCGGCGACCTCGCGAAAGCCTGTGCCGCAGGCGAACTCGAGACTGAGGTCGCTGTGCTGATTCTCGTCCAGCTGGTCGGCGCGGGCGGCGAATCCACCGCGGGCCTCATCGGAAACGCCGCGCGACTTCTCGCCACCGATCCCACCCTCCAGCACCGGCTGCGCGAGGACCAGGACCTTCTCGTGCCGTTCCTGGAAGAGGCCCTCCGGCTGGAGTCGCCGTTCCGTGCCCATCACCGGCATGTCGTCGTCGACACCACCCTCGGCGATGTCGCCCTCCCCGCAGGTAGTCACCTGCTCCTGCTCTGGGGTGCCGCCAACCGAGACCCCGCGGTCTTCCCCGACCCCGACGAGATCCGCCTCGACCGCGCCACCCGCAATCACCTCGCCTTCGGCAAAGGCATCCACTTCTGCGTCGGCGCCACCCTCGCCCGCCTCGAAGCCGAATTTGCGCTGCACACCCTCCTGACTCGCACAGCCTCGTTCCAGATCGCCTCGGAACATACAGCCGCCCAATGGGTTCCGAGCATCTTCGTCCGGCGTCACCACAGATTGTCCTTGGTGATCGATCGAAACCTGCCGTAGTCGAACGACTTCCACAGATCGGCTGTCCTGCGGCACAACCCGCAACCAATCGTGGGGCGTGGCGTGTGGGTCAGGCGTGGGCGGTCTTGCCGCCATCGATGACCAGTTGGGCGCCGGTGAGGTAGGGGTGCTCGTCGGAGGCGAGGGTCAGTGCGAACGAGGCGATTTCCTGTGGGGTCGCCAGGCGGCCGAGGCCAGGGACGTTGGACTTGGCCCACTGTTTCATCAGGACCTGCCAGGCATCGTCGGGGAGGGCTTCCATGCCCGCGGCGCGGCGGACCAGCTCGGTGTCGGTGGTGCCGGGGATGAGGGTGTTGACGCGGATGCCGTCGGCGGCATAATCGAGGGCGGCGGATTGGACCAGACCGGCGAGGCCGCGCTTGCTGGCTGTGTAGGCGGCGCGGCTCGAGTCCGTGGCGAGGGCGTTGCTGGACGCGGTGACGACGATGGTGCCGCCGCCCGCGCGCAGCAGGTGCGGCACTTCGTACTTGATCGCGAGGAAGGTGCCGCGCAGGTTGGTGTGCAGCACCCGGTCGAACTCCTCGGCGCTGTATTCGTGCAGCTTCTTCTGAATGGTGATCCCGGCATTGTTGAACGCCACGTCGAGGCGACCGTAGGTGCGCACCACAGCGTCGACGAACTCCCGTACATCGTCTTCTACGAGAACGTCGGCACGAAAATAAGTGGCCTCACCGCCGGCCGCGCGGATCTCCTGCTCCACCGCCCGGCCGCGCTCGATCCGCCTGCCGCAGAACGCGACTCGGCCACCCTCGGCCGCGAACAGTCGAGCGGCGGCCGCGCCGATCCCGGACGTCGCGCCCGTGATCAGCACAACCTTGTTCTCGAAACGGCGCAACCCAGACGGAGGAAAAGCGGGCGGATTCGAATTCGCGCCGAGCGCCACCCCGCCCGCGAGCCCGGCCGTCGCACCGACCACCAGCCCGGAGGCGGCAGCCAAGCCGAACAGCTTGCGCCGGTTGGGCTTCCCCGAGGACACCTCGGAAGTTGCTGTGTCGATGTCATTCGCGTCGTGTGTCATGCCACAACCGTCGCCGACACGCGCGCTGACCGATTCCCTCGATGAGCCCGAGTCGCGGCCTCGAGTAGGGCGGGCGGCTCCTCCCGCGGAAGGAGTCGGATCGGTTGACTGTGGACGGCCGCATGGGTTGCCGAGTTGGCGGGTTTCGTCGACATGTCGGCCGGTAGGAGGAGCGATACTCCTCCAGCGGGAGGAACCGGGTGGCGCGGATGCAGGGCATCATTGTTTGCGTGGTGGATTCGGCAGGTGTGACTCGCGGGTTCGAGTGGGCCCTCGATGCGCGGTCGCTGCCGGTGCGGTTGATCGCGCTCGGTGGGGCAGCGGTGGGGTGCCTGCTGCTGCTTTCGGATGCACCTGGGCCGGTGGACTGGGTGATCGGCCTGCTGGCAGTGCTGGCCACGGTGGGGGGAGTGGGCTGGCCGCTGGTCACTTCGCTCGTCACGACCGGGCTGCTCGCTGTCGGGTTCGAGATCGGCCAGGTGGGGCCGGTGGTTGCCAAGGTCGCTGCCGCCATCGCCCTGATCGAGCTGGCGGCGCGGCGGAGCGGGTGGCAACCCCTGCTGGCGTCAGCGGCATTGGGTGGCGCGTATCTGTTGCATCCGGCGGGGATCCTCGCCGCGACCGGTTATCGCGCACTCGTCATGGCTGGTGCGCCGCTGCTGATCGGCAGTTTGCTGCGGACGGCGCGTGAGGGTGTGGAACGGGCCAGGCGGGAGGCGGGGGAGCTCACGCTGCGCCGCGAGTCCGATATCGCGGCGGCGCGGGCGTTGGAGCGCACCGCCATCGCCAGAGAGCTGCACGACCTTATCGCCCACCATGTTTCGTCTACCGTGCTGCGGGTTGGAGTGGCCAGGCATGCGGTCTCCGATGCGCCGCCCGCTGTGCGCGAGGTGCTCGACGACATCCACGCCAGCGGCATCGAAACCCTCGCCGACCTGCGGCTGCTCGTATCGATCCTGCGCGATCCCGACACCGTAGGCGAATCCTTCGTCGCACCAACGGATTTGCCCGCAGCTCTGACCGGCGTCGCAGACCGCGCCGCGCAACTGGGCCACACCGTCGAGGTGCACGTAGACGACGCCGTCACCACCGTCGACGCGCTCCGCGCGCTGACGCTATTGCGCCTCACTCAGGAAGGCATCGCGAACATTGTGAGACACACGGCCCCGGGCACGAAAGCACGGTTGACCATCGATGTCATCGATGACGGCACCGTCGATTTCGTGTTATGCGACAGGGGGATGCGCACCGAACCGAACGGAACCGGCCACGGCCTCGGCCTGGTTGGGCTGCGCGAGCGAGTCGAACTACTCGGCGGTGAGTTCACCGCGGGGCCAGGTGATATGGGGTGGCAGCTGGTCGCACGACTGCCCGCCGCAGCACGGGTGTCGACGTGAGTGTGTCGTTTTGGAGGGCGATTTGGTGTCTGGTTGTGCACCTGTCCCGGCTTGGCGCGGGTGGCGATGCGAGCGTGCACCTCTGGAGGGTGATGTGGTTGCCACGTTCGTCGGTGCGGTGGTGGCGATCGGCTGCGGTTGCCGATGATGGCTTGGCATCGGCCGCGGGGCGACGTGCTGTGACAGGGTGCGGGTCATGACCATTCGGGTGCTCATTGTCGACGACCAGCAGTTGGTGCGGGCCGGGTTGCGGATGCTGTGCCAAACCGATGGTGAGCTCGAGGTGGTCGGGGAGGCAGCCGGTGGTGGGGACGCGGTTCGGCTGGCCGAGCAGTTCGCGCCGGATGTCGTGCTGATGGATCTGCGGATGCCGGGCATGGATGGAATCCGTGCCACCGAAAGGATTCTCGCGACTCGCCCCGCGATCCGGATCATCGTGCTGACCACCTTCGACGACGACGATCACCTCTATCCGGCGCTTGCGGCGGGCGCCTGCGGATTCCTCGTCAAGGATGCGTCTCCGACCGACCTGCTCGCCGGCATCCATCGCGCGGCTGCCGGCGAATCTCCATTCACCCAAGCCATATTGCAAAGATTGGTCGGCTCGGCAGTAGCCGCACGGCTGGCGACGAGTGTGGAAAACCGGGCGAATTCCACCGCGCCCCAGGGTCTCACCCCACGCGAGGGCGAGGTGCTCGACCTTGTCGTCACCGGTCTCTCCAACGCCGAGATAGCCGACCGACTGCACCTGGGTGTCACCACGGTCAAAACCCACATCGCCAACCTCATGGCAAAAACCGGCGCCACCAACCGAGTTCGACTCGCCGTGCTCGGCACCCGGGTCCACCAGCCGGGGCCGGAGTAGTGCCAGCGGTGTCGATCTTGCTCGGCACGTGTGCTAGGTGCACATCGGCGACGGCAATGCCATTCGCTGCGCATCGGCGATAAGGTGGCCCTTGACAAGGGCAACAGTCAAGACGACCTCGACAACGCGATCGGTGAGTTGACGCTCGTCTCGGACCGTTGACTAGCAGGGCGTTCGATCCCCGTCGGGCCGGCTCGTTCCGGGCGCTGCCGATAGCGCTCAGTGTGGGTGCTGCGCAGCGTATCTCGCGCGTTCGATGGCCCGCCGCCGTGCGCGTTCCGGGTTTTCCAGATCGGCGGGCAGGCCATGCTCGGCGAGCCGGTGGGCGCGGTTCATCGGCATGAAGGCTACGGTGTAAAAGAGCGCGAGCAGCACTGCGAGCAGGACCATCGAGCCGCGGAGCCATAGTTCGCCTGGAAACAGCAGGAACACCGCGAACAGTGGGGTGAAGGGGACCATGCCGCGCAGGAGATGGCGTGGGGCGGCGTATTTTCCGGTGAGGTCGTTGCGGACCCAGCCGCGCAGGGAATCCGGGAGGCGGCGGCCGAAGGCGTAGCCGATCCATTGGATCGGGTTGGGGCGTGCCTGGCTCATCGGCGGACTCCTGTCGTTGTGCCGGAAGGCTTTTCGTCATCACCAAGCAAAGCTCGCCGGGCGGCCTCGTTGACCCGGTTGAGGACGTCGCGCAGTTCTTCCAGATCCGACATCGGTACGCCCAGGCGCGCCACCACGGCCGGCGGGATCTGCTCGGCCTGCTTGCGCAATGCGATACCGGCTGGGGTCAGGTCGACCAGCAGGTTTCGCTCGTCGCGCAGATCGCGGGTCCTGGTGATCAGGCCGGCCGCTTCCAGTCGCTTGAGCAGCGGAGACAGTGTCGGGGAATCCAGCTGGATCGCCTCGGCAATCGCCTTCACCGGCATCGGCGCCTCGCCCCACAGCGCAAGCATCACCAGATACTGCGGGTGGGTCAGCCCGAGCGGTTCGAGTAGCGGGCGGTAAACGCCGAGCACTGCGCGGTTGGCGACGGCCAGCGCGAAACATACTTGCCGATCCAACTGCAGTGGGTCGTTGATCCGAGTCTCCATTGGTCCTCCTGGTTCCCCGGTATGTTAGCGCATTAATAGTTAGTGCATGAAGTAAATGTGCGCGACACCTCATCGCCGCAGCGCCGGCAACACGCCGGATTTCGATAGCGTGTGCGCGCGAGTGACGACGCTGTCACGCCGCGTCCGCGGATCCATGAGCTCGACGCCGTGCGCGGGCTGGCGCTGTGCGGAATTCTGGTCGTCGGTATCTGGCAGATCACCGATATGTCGGCGGGGCCGGATGGCGCTGACCAACTATGTTTCGGCCACCGCGCTGATCCTGGTCGCCGACCCGTGGCTCGGCCTGTCCGGCTCCACCCGCTACGGATCGCTGCTCGGTTCGGCGGCCGCGATCATCGTGGAGCAGGCGCTGTTCAGCTACTACTGGCTGCGCTGGTTCCGCTACGGCCCGATCGAATGGATCTGGCATTGCCTCACCTGGTGGCAGCTCGTGCCCAACCGGTGCACCCGCGACGAACGACGGCAACGCGCCGGCATGGCCGGTGTGCCGCAGCGGTGGTGACGTGCCGTCAGCCGAGCTTCACCGGCAGCGTCAGCGGACCGCGATGCCTGAACCCGGAGCGCCACACTATTTCTCGTGGTGACACCGTAAGTGTTGTGCCGGGCCATCGGGTGAACACCGCGTCGAGGGTGGCGCCGGTGATGGTGCGCACCAACGCGGTGCCGAGACAGGAATGGATGCCGTAGCCGAGGCCGAGGTGTGGGTTGCGCTTGCGGCCGAGATCCAATTCGCCCGGCCGCGTGAAGACGCGGGGATCGTGGTTGGCCGCGGCCAGGCACAGCAGCACCGTCTGACCGGACCGAATCGTGTAGTCGCCGAACCCGATGTCGGCGGTCGCGAAGCGAGGTCCCGCCAGCACCTGCGGCGACAGGTACCGCAGCAACTCCTCGACGGCGGGCTGCCTGTTTGATGCGGAGTGCAGTGCGGGCAGCTGGTCGGGGTGGTTCAGCAGCGCGAGGATCGAACCGGCGAGTAGATCGGTGAGCACCTCGTACCAGACGAACAGCAGGTAGAACAGCAGTCCGGCAAGCTCTTCCGTGGACGGCGACCCGGTGTCGTCATGGGCGGCGACCACTCTGCCGAGCAGGGTGTCGGCCCGCTCCGCCCGCGCCTGCTCGGTTGCCGCGGTGATGATGGACTGCATCGTCGCAAGCGTGTCCCTGGCGCGTGGGGGAGCGGCGGAGGCGAGCAATGTCGAATTCGCCCACGCCGCAAGTGCTTCCCGCTCGTCGGACCCGAGACCGAGGAGTTCGCCGAGCACCGCGGCGGGCAGCGGCACCGCAAGCCGTTCGACCAGATCGACTTCCGTATCGGAATCCACTTTCCGCAGCAGCGATTCGACCAGCAATGGGGCGAGTCGGTCCCACTCGGTCAGCCGTCGCGGCGAGAGTTCGCCGGTCACCAGCTTGCGCAGGCGCGCATGATCGCCGGGTGCCGTGACGAGCAGTGCGTCCAGTGGTGGCGGGACCGCGAAGCCCCGGTAGTCCGTGCGGCCCGCGGTGCGAACGTCGCTGGTCAGCCGGTCATCCAGCAGGCCGGCCCGCACATCGTCGTATCGCGTCACCAGCCATGCGGGCGGACCGTCCGGTGTCCGCACCCGGTGCACACCGCCGTCGCGCCGCAGCTGGTCGAGCACCGGCCACGGGTCCGCCGCGAACTCGGCATCGAAAACTTCTTTCACCAGTCACCATCCCCGTTGTCCGCCAACATTTCCCGTCGGCGCCGACGCGCACCAAAGTACACGCGACCGCGCCGCCTCGATCTCGGGCGACGCTGGTCGCTACCTGGCGGCCACGCCGGCCGAGCGGATCGCGTCCAGGACTTCGCCGTAGCTGAGTGTCGAGTTCACGGTGATCGTTTCCGCCACCCGGTCGACGTCGACGGAATCCACCCCGCCGAGGCCGAGCAGTGCCTGTTCGGCGACCTTGGCGTCTTGGTCGGAGTAGTTGGGCAAATCGAACGTGTAAGTCATGTGACGGACTTATCCCGACCCCGAGTGCTCAAACATTTCGACGCCCGTTGTTTGACTCCTGAATTACCGGGAATAGCGGAGTTGTAACACCAACCAGTGCATCGGGATTGTCATGATCATAATTATCGGACTCGTCGTATTGATAGCCGCGGTAATCATCGGCGTTGCCGGGGTAGCGGCCAATATGGGCGAAGTAAGCACGTCCACGAATGATTTCGCCATGTTCGACTATCACTTCACTGCCGACGCAGGCCAGCTGTTCGGCTACGGAGCTGCCGTCGGGGCCATCGGGATGCTCGGGCTGAGCCTGCTGCTGGCCGGTGTCTGGCGCAGTTCTCGCCGTGGCATGGCGACGCGACGCGAGCTGCGAAAGACCCGCAAGGAGGTGGCTGCGGTACGCCGCAACGCGCCACCTGACGCCACCCCACCGCCGCCCGCAGCACCGCCTGCCTCGCGACCGGCAAGCCCGCCGCCGAGCGGTAAGCCGGCCTGGAGCTGGAACCGGTTCATGCGCCAACCGTCCGGGGACGCCCCGGTCGAAACAGTAAGGAAATGACCATGATTGTTTTAGGGCTTATTCTGCTTGTCGTCGGATACCTGCTCGGTATTTCATTGCTCACCACCGCGGGAATCATTCTGCTGATTATCGGAGCGGTGCTCTGGATCGCCGGATCGGTGGGTCGCCCTGTCGGCGGCCGGCGTCACTATTACTAGAACGTCGACCGGCGGTGATTCAGATCCCGGACACATCGGCGAGCTGGCCAATGGCATAGGTGACTGCCATGGCCAGCGCGCCGCCGATGACAACGCGCACAACGGCCCGGCCGCGATGGCTGCCGCCGAGGCGGGCGCTGACCGAACCGGTGATCGCCAACGCCACCAGCATCGACCCGAAGGTCACCGGAATCCGAGCCGTGGTGGGCGGCAACATGATTGCCAGCAGCGGCAGCACCGCACCGAGGATGAACGAGATCGCCGAGGAGATGGCCGCCTGCCACGGATTGGTCAACTCGTGTGGGTTCAGCCCGAGCTCGGCCTCGGCGTGCGCGGTGAACGCGTCGTGCGCGGTCAGCTCCGCGGCGACCTGACGCGCGGTGGCCGCCGACAAACCCTTGGCCTGATAGATGTCGGCCAGTTCGGCAAGTTCGAAATCCGGCTCATCCCGCAGCTCCATGCGCTCTTTGGCCAACAGCGCGCGCTCGGAGTCGCGCTGGGTGCTGACCGAGACGTACTCGCCGACCGCCATGGAGATCGCGCCCGCGCTGAGTCCGGCGATGCCCGCGGTGAAGATAGCCGACGGACTTGTCGTCGCCGCGGCGACGCCGACGACAAGACCCGCGGTCGACACGATGCCGTCGTTCGCGCCGAGCACGCCCGCGCGCAGCCAGTTCAGCCTCGACGCCTGGCCCTTGGCGTGCGGCTCGTGCGGATGCGGCGCACCTCTGCCCGGACTGGTCGTCTCGTCCATGAGTCGCACACTATGTCAAAGTCCGCAAAGTATCAGCCAGCCGAACCGCCAGCGCCACGATGGTCAGGGTCGGATTGGCGTGCCCGGTGGTCGGGAACACCGAACTGCCTGCAATGAACAGGTTGTCCACGCCGTGCACCCGGCACTCGACATCGACGACACCGGCGCGGGGGTCCACCGACATCCTGGTCGTTCCGGTCGGATGCGCCCAGTCGGTGAGCTGCAGCGGCAACGCGCTGGCTTCGCGCGCCCAGTCGTAGAGCGCGGGTGCCGGGAAACCCAGACGAGTGAATTCGTCGATCGCGAGTGCGGCCGCGCGGCGAACTGTGGAGTCCTCCTGTGTATTGACCCGCCAGTCGATCCGGGCCAGCGGCATGCCGAGCCGATCGGTGCGGTTGGTCAGCATGACGCGGCTGTCCGGGTTGGGTGCCTGTTCGACCATGCAGCGCAACTCGATTCGGTCGAGTTTGTGCGGCAGCCCCGTGTGCTGGATGAGCCTGCGCCGCGCACCGGACAGCAGTAAACCCGAATGGGCGAGTGCCACCTTCGCGTCGTGCGCGGTGCCGCGGCCGCGCAGTAGTTGCTTCACCGAATCCCATGGATCGTCCTCGGCGGGCACCTCTTGCAGCCACAGCGCGCAATTGAGCAGGCCCTCGGTCGCCTGGACCTCGGGTGATAGCGCGATACCGTGCAGAAAGGTGTGTTTGCCGTGCGGTGTCTTGACAATGTATTTGCCGAAACGTTCCAGCGCACTGTCCGCGACCGCCGGGTCGAGCGCACCGACCGCGCCACAGCGGTGGTCCATCAGATAGCGCCCGACCAGGTTGTGCCGGTTGCCGATGCCCTCCGGCCGGACGCGCCGCGAGGCGAGCAACAGGCGTGGATTTCCGATGCCGCCGGTGGCGAGCACGAACATCGCGGCCCGCACCGTTCGCGGTCGCGGATCGGCGCCCGCGACCTGCAACGAATCCACCCGAGCGCCATCCTGATCGGTATCGATATGGGTGACAGTGGCGTTGACGAGTACGCGGACATTCGGCGCGACAAGGTCTTTCACATGCGCGCCGAATCGCTTGCAGTCGAACGGGTCCACCGGATCCCGGCTGATCTGCCAGAAGTAGGGGCGCAAGCGCGTCGGATCCAGTGCATCGGGCGGCTGTGGGCGACCGGCCAACTGCCAGAACGCGTCATCGGTGAAGCCGCTGCCATAGCCGATCCCGATGTGCTCGGCGGCCCGCTCCAGGAACGGTTCGAGCTCACCTGCGCCGATCGGCCAGCCCGAGTGGGCAACCCAGGGGCGCCTGCTGAAATCGAGCTCGTCGAGCAGCCCGCAGCGTCCGCTCCAGGTGTGCGACGCGCCGCCCAGAATCCGATCGCCCGCGACCCGCGTCAACTGGGCTCGGCGCGCACCCACATTGTCGATATCGGCGAGTGCATCCACCTCCTCGGACAATTCGAGGCCGCCGCTCTCCAACACCAGCACTCGCCGCGGTGTGCCGGCCAGCTCGGCAGCGAGGGTCAACCCTGCCGGGCCGGACCCGACGATGCATATATCAGCGGACAATTCGTCGTCCCCGACCGATCGCAAATCATCGATACGCAACGGAGGTCCTCTCCCGCAAAACACCCCGGCCACGAACCCCCCTGGCAGGCTCGCGTCCGTTCACTGTAAAAGCCGGGCCGGACTTTTGCCGGTGCTTCAGCAGCCCCCGCTGAAGAACGCGCGTATATAGCCCGCGGACTGTCGGACATACATCCAGGTCCAGAACTTCACGCCGGAGTCGCTCGGGCTCGCCACCATGGTCAACTCGCCGCCGAAGCACTTGCTCACGATGTACCTGGCCCGCGACACATGCGGGGTGTAGGTCACCACGATGATGTGGCGCCAGCCGAACAACTGTGCCCGGCGCCGGATTTCGCGTGCCTCACCGTCGGTCGTCCACGGATCCGGGACGAAACAGTCGACCTGGAAGTCGAATCGGCCGGCGCAGTACTTGTCCATCGCGTGGTCGTTGATGCCGGTCGATCGCGAGATCAGCAACTGCGGGGCGTATCCGCGGCGCGCGAGATCGAGACCCATATCGAAGCGTTCGTAGGCTGTCCCGCCGAGGACCACGATCGCATCCGCCTTCCGCAGCGGATCTGTCTGCGGATGGATATAGACCGGCACGCCCGCCAGCCCGAGAACGACGAGCAGGGCGAGTAGCGCACCCCACCGCAAACCAGCTCGTCGAAGGCCGGGCACGCGTCGACGATACTCGAGCTCGGGCAGTGGACGGCGCTGTAAGTACGTGGCTCGGAACGAGTATGACCTGATCCGCGGCTTGTCGGGCGTCGGTTGTGGTAGGGGCTCGGGCCGGGCGTCGTGGTTCAGCTCGTCGTCGGAGACAGCGGTCATACCGACCAGCGTGCCATCGGGTGCGACAGTGCGGGCGGTTCGCGCTGGCAGGCAGGCTTCGGCTTTGCCACAAGGGCTCCCGGTCGGTGGGGCTAGGGCCGGCCGGGGGTGCCGTCGCGGCGGATGGCTGTGGGGGTGGTGGCCCACCAGCGGCGACAGCTGCGGGTGAGGGTGGCTTGTTCGGAGAGGCCGATGAGGGAGGCGACCTGGCTCATGGGCATGTCGGTGGTGGTGAGGTAGCGGCGGGCGGCGTCGCGGCGGACGTCGTCGAGGATGGCGGCGAACGAGGTGCCCTCGGCGGCGAGGCGGCGTTGGAGGGTGCGGGGGTGAGCGGTCAAAAGTCTCGCTACGGCGCCGATTTCGGGGGGCGTGGTGCCGAGTAGCTGCTGGACGGCGGCGCGCACCTTGGGGACCAGGGATGCGTTTGCGCCGCCGGACTGCTCGGCAAGAAAAGCCATCGCCAGGCGGTGCAGATTTTCGTCGCCACCGCTGAGCGGACGTGTTGCGAGGCTGCTCGGCACCCGCAGGACCGCCGCGGGACGGTTGATGCGCACCGGCGCTCCGAAGAGTTCTTCGTAGGTGTGCAGCGGCGCCTCCGGGCGGTAGGGGAGTTCGACCGAGCGCAGGCCGTAGCGATCCTCGACCAGGCGTTGAATCGTGCGGTGCACGAATGCCAAGCCGAGGTCGGTGCCTTGAATGGGGGTCGGATCGCCGGGTGGCACGCCGTAGCGCAGGGCAATCACCCCGCGATCACCGTAAGGGTCGGGTTCGAGGATCAGGCTGAGTGAGCGGGCGTGCAGGAACAGGTAGCGCGAGGAGCATTCGACGACATCGGCCAGGGTCGGTGAATTGCGGATGGCCAGTGCCAGCGGGCCCAGCATGTCGAGATCCTGGCGGCGCGCGATGCGCAGGCCGAGGTCGGGGCAGTCGAGCCGATGCGCTGCCAGCTCCAGGACCGCCGCGACGGCCTGGTCGGGTACCAGCAGGTCGTCGGCGTCGAGTGCGGCAATGGGCAGGCCGCAGGCGGTGGCGAACTCCTCGGCGTTTCCGCCCAGCTCGGCCACCGTGGCGCGAAATCCGCGTAGACCCGCGGATCGAATCACCGACATGTCGCTCAGAATCAAATACTTGTCGTGCAAAGTCAAGAAGCTGCCCCTGAACCCTCCCACACTGGAGTCATGACCGAGACTGTCGTAGCTCCGGAACACCTCGATGTCGTGATCGTCGGCGCAGGGTTGTCCGGAATCGGCGCCGCCTACCGGCTGCAGGCCGAATGCCCGACCAAGACCTACGCGGTCCTCGAGGCGCGCGACGCACTGGGCGGCACCTGGGATCTGTTCCGCTATCCGGGTATTCGCTCGGACTCCGACATGTTCACCCTCGGCTATCCGTTCAAGCCGTGGCGCGACGCCAAGTCGATCGCCGACGGTCCGTCGATCCTGCGCTACGTCCAGGAGACGGCCACCGAGTTCGGCATCGACCGGAATATCCGTTACGGAACCAAGGTCGTCGCGGCCGACTGGTCCACGGACAGGGCTCGCTGGACGCTCACTCTCGAATCTCGCGACGTCTCGGGCGACACCGAGCGACGCACGCTCACCTGCGGCTTTCTCTATGCCTGCGCCGGGTACTACAACTACGACCACGGTCACGCCCCCGACTTCCCCGGCGCCGACACCTTCGCCGGACAGATCGTGCACCCGCAGTTCTGGCCCGAAGATCTCGACTACGCGGGCAAGCGGGTGGTCGTCATCGGCAGCGGCGCCACCGCCGTCACCCTGGTTCCGTCGATGGCCGACCAGGCCGAACTGGTGACGATGCTGCAGCGCTCACCGACCTGGATCAGCGCCGTCCCCGGCCGGGACAAGCTGGCCGACCGCCTCCGCGCGACGCTGCCGCCCAATCTGGCGCACCGCCTGATCCGCACCAAGAACATCCTGTTCAACATCGGCTTCTATCAGTACTGCCGACGCCGCCCGGAGGCCGCGCGCAAACTGCTCACCGGTCTGACCACGCGCATCTTGAAGGACGAACAGGCTGTTGCCGAACACTTCACGCCGACCTACGACCCTTGGGATCAGCGCCTGTGCGCAGTGCCCAACGCCGACTTCTTCAAGGCGATGAAGAAAGGCAAGGCCGAAGTCGTCACCGATCACATCGATTCCTTTGTTCCCGAAGGCATCCGGCTGAAGTCCGGCCGAATTCTCGAGGCCGACATCATCATCACCGCGACCGGTCTGCAACTACTGGCCTTCGGTGGCATCGCCCCGCAGGTCGATGGCGAGTCGGTGGCGCTGTCGGATCAATTCGTCTGGCAGGGCGCAATGCTCACCGGCGTCCCCAATTTCGCGGTCTGCATCGGCTACACCAACGCCTCCTGGACCCTGCGCGCCGACCTGACCTCGCGGCTGGTTTGCCGGGTCCTCAACCACATGGACAAGAACAGCTACGCCGCGGTGGTGCCCAAGCCCGACGGAAAGCTCGACGAACGCCCCCTGCTCGACCTCGCCTCTGGATACGTCCAACGCTCGATCGGCGACTTCCCCCGCCAAGGCGACCGCCACCCGTGGAAGGTCAGGCAGAACTACCTGCTCGACTCCGCAACCACCATGCGCACCGGCCTGCACAAGACCCTCGAGGCAACCCCGAAGTCCGCAGTGCGCCACCGCGACTTGTCGGGTGCGCCTCAGCGTTAAACCTGCTGGGGCTCCCAGCTGATCCGGTAGTCGAAGATCCAATTCAATGGTGCGACACCGGCTTTCGCGGCCTTCTTCAAGAAGTACGGCGTCAGCAGTCGCACCAGCAGTCGCCCGAGCCCGTTCGAGGCCTTGTCGCTGCTGGTCTCCGCGCCGTAGGCGACCACCCGTTCGACGCGCGCTCTGCGACGGTCCTCGTAGGCGGCCAATGCCGCGGCGGTGTCGGGGATGTCGCGCAGGCACGTCGCCAGCGTGACGGCATCCTCGACCGCCATCGACACGCCCTGGCCGGAGGAGGAGGCCACGGCATGCGCTGCATCTCCGACGATGACCATATTGTCGTTGTGCCACGTCGTGACCGTCGGCAGGTCGTATTGGTTGAAGCCGGGCACGAAGGTGTCATCCGGAGTTGCCGCCACAATGCGCGCGGCAGGTCCACGATCGGCGGACAGCAATTCGACGAGCTGATCCCGCCATTGTGCCTGGGTGGTGCTTTCGCCGGCGGATTGCGAGAGTTCTTGCGAACGAGGCATGTTCGCGAACCACCAGATTTCGCCGTCCGGTGCGACGAGGTAGCCGAAGAACGCCTTCTTGCCGAAGATCATGCTGTAAATACCGGGACGTAGCCCGAGTTCGGCGTGCAGCGTTCGGTCGGTGACGAATCCGCCGAGACCATAGATCCCGAGAAAATGTGCTTTCGGTGCGGCTGGGTCGATGATTTCCCTGGTGTGGGAACGGATTCCGTCGGCCCCGATCAGCACGTCCGCCTCGAGGGTCGACCCGTCGGCGAAGGTTGCGCTGACGCCGTGGCCGGTCGACACCGCGCTCACCAGCCGCTTGTTGTACTCGTAGCGCACGCCCCGCCGGGTTGCCTCGGCATTGAGCGCCCGGTACATGTCGCGTCGCTTGATGCTGTGGGTGACGGTGCCGTCGGGAAGGGTTCCGCCGATCGGCATGTCGGTGATGTGTTTGCCGGAGCTGGTCGAAAACGACAGCGTGCCGGTCGGGTATCCGATCTCGGTCACCACGTGGTGGGCGTCCAGCAGCGCCAGCGCCGACAGCCCGTTCACCGCCACGGTCAGGTAGGCGCCGATCTGCTCGGCGGCGGCCTCGTTGTACGCCTCGCAGACGATCGGTTCCAGCCCCGCCCGCAGCAGGGCCATCGCGGTCACCGGTCCGGCAATCCCGCCGCCGATGATCAGTGCCTTCTTCATGGTGTCTCCTCCAGCTCGTTCTCGATCGTGATGTATCTTGATAATCAAGACATAGATAGTTTGAACATCGAGAGGTTTGAATGTCAAGAGAAGAGTTGGAGGGGCTCCGTGCGCAGGTCGGACACGAGTCGCAGGCCCTGCAGGCGGCCGTCGACTCTGTCGACCAAGCCGCTGCGGTGGTGCTCGGCATCAACCGAACCGATCTGCGCTGCTTGGAAGTTCTCTGGCATGGCGACTCGACTCCGGGCGAACTCGCCGCCGAGCTCGGCCTCACCAGCGGCAGTGTCACCACCATGCTCGATCGTTTGTCGAAACTCGATTACGTCGTGCGCCATCCCGGGTCGGGCGACCGTCGCAAGGTGCTCATCCGCATCACCGAAATCGGACTCGCTCGGATAATGCAGATCTACGGCCCGATCGTGCAGGAAGGCTCCGAGGAGATCGCCCGCTACACCGCGGCCGAACTGCGCACCGTCATCGATTTCCTGCGCTGCTCCCGTGAACTCCAAGAGCGTCACCGAATCCGCATCGCCGCTCTCTCCGAGCGGGCCTGATACTGCAACGGCACTCAGATGAGTGGGCGGCCGCAACGCCTGTCGGACCTCTCGGGCGGCGATGCATCGTTGGCGATCCATTGTTGCCAACCTCGGGAAGCATGCGCTCGGCAGTTTCGCGAAAGGCCCAGTGTGACAGGGGTTCTGCTCGATCGCGGAGTCTGGTCATCGTGAGGTTCGCGACACCCGTCCCCGCGGGTTCGCTTACGCTCTGATTCATGGCCGCCCAGCAGACTCCGTGGTCAGATCCGCCCAGGATTTGGTCCAGCGAGCGGCGCCGTGCCCCGATCTCGGGGCCGACGCAGGTCGGTGTCGGCGGCGCACGACCAACGCGGGGCGGCGGTTCTGCGGTCGGCGATCCCGGTCAGGCACCGGAAGCATCAGCGGTATTCGGCCCGCCGGTGCCGTATTCGCCCAGCGACGAGGCTGCCCGCCGGGAGGAGCTGTACCGCCCGCCGGCCGCCGAGACTGCGCCGCAGCATTCGCAGCCCGAGCCGCCGAACAGAACTGGATTGTTGATCGGGGTCGGCGTGGTCCTGCTGATCATCATCGGCCTGCTGCCAATGATACTGCACGACAACTCGACATCGACAAGCAGCTCACCGAATGTCAAAGCGTCGCAGGCTACGACGGCGAGCGTCAAGGTCGCACCGGCGGCATCCGCTGCCAAGTTCGTCCGCGGTATTGCTGTCGGCAGGGTCGCTGCCAACGACGGATCGACACTCACGGTCGAAGGCGTGCTGGGCAGCGTGGCCGTGGTGCGCATCGACACACGCACTCGGGTCCTGATGTTGGCCGCGGTCCGTGCGGCCGATGTAAAGGTCGGCACGATGGTTATCGTGCAGGGGGACAAAACATCCGATGGCACCATCAAGGCGAAATACATCGTAGGTGACGGCGCTCCCTTCAGTCGATGATCAGGTCATCGCGGCACTCGTGGCGGGTAGCGGATCACCCGGTGTTTCAACGCCCGTCGGGCGCGGAACTTCTGCGCGCTGTTTCCCGCACGCGAATAGACTGGGCGACCTCGTCAACCGCCTTGCGAACGATCGCTCCGTAAGCGTCGTCACCGAGGGTGTGGAGACTGTTGCGGGCCGCGTCGATCTCACGTTGCGCGGCATCGAAGGAGCCGAGTCGGCGATAGTTGTCTGCCAGGTTCAGGTGCAGTGAGGGGTAGAAGCCGCGCACGTCGAGTTGGGCGTCGTATTGCCTGGCGCGGTCGGCGGTCATGCTGTCTGCCGCGTCCAGTGCCCGGATATCCCACGAAAGCGCCTGCGCCGCATCCTCGTACAGATCCGCTAGGTAGTGCGCAACAGTGCAGCGGTGCAACGGGTCACCCTGTGGCCCGAGGGAATCCCAGATCTCCCGCAGCGCATTGCGGGCGGCGTCCGGAGAACCTTCGCGCCCGAGGGTGATCGCGCGAGTGATCGCCGCCATCGTTTCATCCGGCGATCCTGCTGTGGCCGAGGCCGTCATACGTTGTGTCCCTTCGAGTTCGGGTGTGCTGTGGGCATTACCAGCGTGGTGAGGTCGCCGTCGGTCGCCGAACGGATGAGGACCGGCAAGTCGGGCGCGGCGATGTCGAGCATGATCTCCGGGCCGAGCGCGGCACCGATCGCGGGTGACAGGGTCGTGGCGGCGAAGGCGAGATCGATGCCGGGTCCTCCGGTCAGCGTCACGGGCAGTCGCGCGGTGCGGCCGTCGGCGCGCGACAAAGCCAGCTCCGTCGCTTCGACGGAGAAGGTGATCGTGCCGTCGTAACCTTCGGTCATGTCCAACAGTCGGTCGCGCATCACCAGCACGCGCGTCCGCACCGGTGCCAGCCCCGTCAGCATTGCGCGATAGTCCGGGAACGAATCATCGATCGTGCGGCATCGGCGCTCGCTGCCGCCGGCTACGACGACGAGCGCTCCCGTCGCGGGGGCCACGGTGACCTCCTCGGCCTCGCGAAGCCAGGAACCGATCGACGCGAGATCGCCCGCGTCGACAACCAGTGACCAGTCAGCGGCCGGCCGGCCCAGCGCCATCGTTCTTGTCGAAAGCCGATACCGGTCCGTTGCCGTCAACGTCAGCGAACCCGCGCTCGCCTCGACCAGAACACCAGCGAGTACCGGTATTTCGTCGGTCCGGGCCGTGGCGGAACGCACTTGGTCGATCGCCGTTGCGAGCGTCGCTGCGGACAAGCCAGTCTGCCCTGTGGCCTCATCGCCGATCGTGCTCTTGATCGTCCGAGCGACCACCGCCGCCTCATCCGCTTGCCGCCGCAGCTCCAGTACATGCGCGTCGAGCAATCGCGCCGCCCGCCCGACATCCCCTGCCAAGATCTCCGAAATGACCTCGAGCGGCATCCCGATCCCTCTGAGCTGCCGGATCATCACTGCCCGCGCGCACTGCGATTCGCGGTAATACCGATACCCGGTCGCGCCATCGACCCGCGCGGGAACCAGCAGCCCGCAGTCGTCGTAGAACCGCAGTGCACTCGGCGTGAGCCCACTGGCCCGCGCCAGCACCCCGATGGTGATCAACTCCTCCGACCCGAATTCCGTCACTCGGCCATCATGGAGCTTCAAGTAACCCGAAGGTCAACACCGGTGCCCTCGCCTGCCGCGAACCGCCTGGCCGGTCCCGTGAGGCATGGCCCGGCCGTTGGCAAAACCGTCTCCAGAAGTCGAGTAGACTGGCGACTACCGACGCGGGGTGGAGCAGCTCGGTAGCTCGCTGGGCTCATAACCCAGAGGTCGCAGGTTCAAATCCTGTCCCCGCTACTAGGAAACGGCCCGGAACGCAATGGGTGAATTCAAGGGGTCGTCGCAACACTGCCTGCTTTTAGCGGGTAAGTAGATCACGCAGACGCTCGGCTGGGGTTTCCCAGTCGAGCGTTTTGCGTGGACGATCGTTGAGTTGGTGAGCGAC
>NZ_JBKOQN010000029.1:0-90119 GCF_046764895.1 Nocardia sp. CWNU-33
CACCTTCCGAGCGCAGCGAGACCGAGCACTAAAGTTCGCGGCCCGTCTCGCTTCCGAGCCGTCGAAGCGCATGCGACGAAGTCGCGAGTCTCGACGGCTCGGAAGCGAGACCAAGGGGGCCGCGAACCCGCAGCGCCGCAGGCGCTGCCAAAAAACACAGCTCAACCGCGCTGACTACTGACCGAGACGACTTCACCGGTCAGGTAGGAGGTGTAGTCGCTTGCCAGCATCGCGATGGTCGCAGCGACTTCCCACGGCTCGGCGGCTCGGCCGAACGCTTCACCTTCGGAGAGGCGGTCGAGTAATTCGGTCGAACTGACCTTGTCCAGGAAAGCGTGCCTCGCGATGCTCGGAGCCACCGCGTTGATCCGGACACCGAGTTCGGCAGCCTCGATCGCGCTGCATCGGGTCAGCGCCATCACGCCCGCCTTGGCGGCGGCGTAGTGCGCCTGGCCGTATTGGGCACGCCAGCCGAGAACGCTTGCGTTGTTGACGATCACACCGCCGTGGCCCGCATCGCGGAAGTAGCCGAGCGCCGCGCGGGTGCAGCGGAAGGTGCCGTTGAGGGTGATGTCGAGGACGCGGTCCCACTGTTCGTCGGTCATATCGACCACCGGGGTCTCGCCGCCGAGGCCCGCGTTGTTGACCATGATGTCGATGCGGCCGAATGCGGTTGCCGCGCCGCGCACCAACTCGTTGACCTGCTCGGTGCTCTGCACGTCGCAGGCGATCGACGCCACCCGGCGATCCGGGAACTCGGCCTTCAGCTCGACCTCGGTCTCGGCAAGGCGCCGCTCGTGCCAATCGGACACGACGACATCGGCACCCTCCGAGAGCAGCCTGCGTGCCGTGGCCGAACCGATTCCGGTGCCTGCTGCGGCGGTGACGACGGCGGTCCGGCCGGTCAACAGACCGTGGCCGGGGATGGGCTCGGGTGCCACAGACAGCGGCCGTGCGATGTTGTCGCTCATGGACGCGCCTCCCGTGGCAGACCGAGCACGCGCTCGGAGATGATGTTGCGCTGCACTTCGTTCGAACCTCCGTAGATGGTGTCGGCGCGGGTGAACAGATACAGCCGCTGCCATTCGTTCAGATCGTTCTCGTCGGCGACCAGGCCGGCGGGACCGAGCACCGCCATGGCGAGTTCGCCGAGACCGCGATGCCAGTTGGCCCACAACAGCTTCGAGACCGACGCCTGTCCCCCGTCGTCGGCGCCGGCGCCTTCCATCGTGCGCAGTGCGTGGGCGCGCAGCACACGCAGTCCGACCCAAGCTTTGTCGATTCGGTCGGCAATCAGTGGATCGTCGGCCGCGCCGGTGCGTCGGGCGAGCGCCTCGACATCGGCGAGTTCGCGGGCGAACCTGATCTGTTGACCGAGCGTGGAGATGCCGCGTTCGAAGGTCAGCGTGCCCATCGCGATGCGCCAGCCGTCGCCGGGCGCGCCGACCACCAGGTCCGCGGCGGTGCGCGCGTTGTCGAAGAAGACCTCGTTGAATTCCGAGGTTCCGGTCAGCTGGATGATCGGGCGCACCTCGATACCCGGCTGTTTCATGGGAACCAGCAGGTAGGAAAGGCCCTTGTGACGCGTGGAGCCGCGTTCGGTGCGTGCGATGACGAAGCACCAGTCGGCGACGTGGGCCAGCGAGGTCCAGATCTTCTGGCCGTTGATCGACCATTCGTCGCCGTCCAGCTGGGCGGTGGTGGTGATGGCCGCCAGGTCCGAGCCTGCGCCTGGTTCCGAATAGCCCTGGCACCACAGTTCGGTGACATTGCGAATGCCCGGCAGGAACCGAGCCTTCTGCGCATCAGTGCCGAAGGCGATGACCGTCGGCCCGAGCAGTTCCTCGCCGACGTGCGAGACCCTGGCAGGCGCATTGGCCTTGGCGTACTCCTCGTGGAAGATCACCTGCTGCCGCACGGACGCCTCGCGGCCGCCGTATTCCTTGGGCCAGCCGAGGCAGGTCCAGCCGGACGCGGCCAGGTGCCGGTCCCAGGCGAGGCGTTCGTCGAACGCCTCGTGTTCCCGGCCCGGCCCGCCTAGTCCACGCAGCTCGCGGAATTCTCCGTTGAGGTTTTCGTCCAACCACTGGCGCACTTCTGCGGAAAACCGCGCGTCCTGTGCGGCAGTGTCGGAATCTGAGGTCTGGATCGCAACCACGCCGGTAGGATAACCTACCAAGCACTTGCTTTGTTAGAGCCTGATGACTTTGACTGAGTATCGGCATCAAATGACCGCACCGACGGTGAGGACAACCGTGACAACCCCTGCTCAAACGACACCGCTGGCACTGCACCACGCCGCACGCACGTTCGGTGCCGCACCCGCCGTCGGCGACGGCGACGTCCGGCTCGACTGGACGCAGTTGCTGACGTCGGTCCAGGAGGTGGCTCGAGCACTGATCGCGCGCGGGGTGCAAGCAGGCGACCGGGTCGCCATGTGGGCACCCAATACCCATCACTGGGTGATCGCGGCGCTGGCCGCCCACTATGCGGGCGCGGCCCTCGTGCCGCTCAACACCCGCTACGTCGCCGACGAAGCCGCCGATGTGCTCGCCAGGGTCGAGGCGAAGGCGCTGTTCATCGCCGGCACCTTCCTCGGGCGCGATCGACTCGCCGAACTGCGGGCGGCAGCACCGGAATTGGCTATCGACACCGTGGTCGTCATCCCGGTGGAACCGGGCACAACGGCCGCAGGCGACAACGTGCTGAACTGGTCGGAGCTGCCCGCCGCCGCGGAGCCCGTCACCGTCGACGAGGCGGAAAAGCGCGCGCTCGCCGTCACCCCCGACGACATCTCCGACATCCTGTTCACCTCGGGAACCACCGGACGCAGCAAGGGCACCCTGGTCGCGCATCGGCAAGCGCTGTCGGTGGTGCGAGCCTGGGCCGAGTGCACCACCCTCGCGGGCACCGACCGCTATCTCGTCGTCAGCCCGTTCTTCCACAACTTCGGCTACAAGGCGGGCATCCTGGCCTGCCTGGTCACCGGCGCGGCGATCATCCCGCAGCCGGTGTTCGATGTGCCTGCCACCATGCGGCTGGTCAGCGACGAGCAGATCACGGTGCTGCCGGGCCCGCCGACGATCTATCAGACGATTCTCGACTTCCCCGATCGCGACAAGTTCGACCTGAGCACGCTGCGGGTCGCGGTTACCGGCGCGGCGACCGTGCCGGTGGTGCTGGTCGAGCGGATGCGTTCGGAGCTCGATTTCGATGTGGTCATCACCGGCTACGGCCTTTCCGAGGCTGCGGGGTTCGGCACCATGTGCCGTGCGGACGACGACGCGGAGACCACCGCAGGCACCTGCGGACGGCCGATCGCCGACTTCGAGCTGCGCCTGGGCCCCGACGGTGAAGTACTGCTGCGCGGCCCGAACGTGATGCTCGGCTACCTGGACGATCCGGAAAGCACCGCCGAGACCATCGATGCCGACGGCTGGCTGCACACCGGCGACATCGGCACGCTCGACGAGCGCGGCTATCTGAAGATCACCGACCGGCTCAAGGACATGTACATCTCGGGCGGTTTCAACGTGTACCCGGCGGAAGTGGAACAGGCACTCGCCCGGCTGGACGGCGTCGCCGAATCCGCGGTCATCGGCGTGCCGGACACCAGGATGGGCGAGGTCGGCAAGGCCTACGTGGTCCGCAAGCCGGGATCCGCCCTGACCGAAGACCAGGTGCTCGCGCACGCAACCACCGTGCTGGCCAACTTCAAGGTGCCGCGACTCATCGAATTCCGCGATCAGCTGCCCTACAGCGCCGCCGGGAAAGTGCTCAAGCGTCAACTACGTGAGGAGAAGTCGTAATGTCGGACGAAGTCGGTGTTCCCGACGAAGGAGACGTCGTCACCTATGAACGGCGCGGCCGGGTCGCGATCATCACCTTGAATCGACCGGATTACCGCAACGCGCAGAACTCGGTGATGACCTACGCCCTCGACGCCGCCTTCGAACGCGCCGTCGAGGACGACGAGGTCGGTGTGATCGTGCTGGCGGGCAACGGGAAACACTTCAGCGCCGGACACGACATCGGCACACCGGGGCGCGATCACCACGTGCGCTACCCGAACAAGGCCGCGCTGTGGTGGGACCACGTCGACAAGGTGGGCGGCGATCAGCGCTTCGCGCGTGAGCTCGAGGTCTATCTCGGCATGTGCCGCCGCTGGCGCGAGATTCCGAAGCCGACCATCGCGATGGTGCAGGGCGCCTGCATCGCGGGCGGGCTGATGCTGGCCTGGGTGTGCGATCTGATCATCGCCTCCGACGATGCCTTCTTTTCCGATCCCGTTGTCCGCATGGGTATCCCGGGTGTCGAATACTTCGCGCATCCGTGGGTGATGGGACCGCGCGCGGCCAAGGAGTTCCTGTTCACCGGTGACCGGTTCGGCGCAGCCCAGGCCAAGGAGTGGGGCATGGTCAACCGGGTCGTGCCGCGTGCCGAACTCGAGGCCGAGACCTTGGCGCTCGCCGAAAAGATCGCGACCATGCCGCGATTCGGGCTCGCACTGACCAAGAAGGCGGTGAATCAGGCCGAGGACCTCATGGGCATGCGTGCGGGCATGGACTCGGTATTCGGCCTGCACCACTTCGCCCACGCCCACAACGCCGAGGTCGGCGCGGACTCGTTGGGCGGCATGAACGCAAAATCCATGAAGGCGACGGCGAGCACCGCCGAGCAGAACGGAACGACGTAGTGGATCTGGATCTGGATACGGCGACCCAGGAATTCCAGCGGGAAGTCCGCGAATTCCTCGCCACCAACAAACCTGAGCAGCCGCTGCCCTCGATGGATACGAAGGCCGGCTTCGAGGCGCACCGCGCATGGGAACGCACCCTCGCCGATGCGCGCCTTTCGGTCGTTTCCTGGCAACCGGAATACGGCGGCCGCGACGCCTCATTGCTGGAGTGGGTGCTGTTCGAGCAGGAGTACTACGCCGCGGGCGCGCCGGGACGCGTCAGCCAGAATGGCATCTTCTTGCTCGCGCCGACACTTTTCGAGCACGGCACCCCCGAGCAGCTCGACCGCATCATGCCGCGGATGGCGCGCGGCGACGACATCTGGGCGCAGGCCTGGTCCGAGCCCGAGGCGGGCAGCGACCTGGCGGGCATCCGCTCCACCGCGCGTCGCACCACGGGCGGCTGGCTACTGAGCGGGCAGAAGACCTGGAGTTCGCGAGCATCGTTCGCAGACTGGGCATTCGGGCTGTTCCGCAGCGATCCCGAGGCCGAGCGACACCGCGGGCTCACCTACATGATGTTCCCGCTGACGGCCGACGGTGTCTCGGTGCGCCCGATCCCCCAGCTGGACGGCGAGCCCGGCTTCGCCGAGATCTTCCTCGACGACGTCTTCGTTCCCGATCGCGACGTCATCGGAGAACCGAACGACGGCTGGCGGGTGGCTATGAGCACCTCCAGCAACGAGCGGGGGCTTTCGCTGCGCAGCCCCGGCCGGTTCAGCGCGACCGCACAGCGGCTGATCGATCTGTGGCTCGACGAAGGCGACCGCACCAACACCACGCAGCGGGATGCGGTGGTGGACGCCTGGATCGGCAGTGAGGCCTACCGGCTGCACACCTTCGGGACGGTCACCCGGCTGAACGAGGGTGGCAAGCTCGGCGCGGAATCCTCGATCACCAAGGTGTTCTGGTCCGAACTCGATATCGCCATGCACGAAACCGCGCTGGAGGTACTCGGCGCCGCCGCCGAGCGGGCCGGCCGGTGGACCGACGGCTATTTGTTCTCGCTGTCGGGCCCGATCTACGCGGGCACCAACGAGATTCAGCGCAATATCATCGCCGAGCGGCTGCTCGGACTACCGAGAGGGAGCAGCCGATGAGTGTGCATCGGTCTGCTTCGACGACGCGGCAATCGCGTACGGAAAGGAGGGCTCGATGAGATTCGCGCTCAGCCCGGAACAACTCGACTTCGGCACGAGCGTGCGCAAGCTGCTCGATGCCGGACGCACCCCCGCAGCGGTTCGTGCCTGGGCGGCCGGTGATCCCCGTCCCGGCCGGTCGCTGATCCGCCAGCTGGCCGGCGCGGGCGTGCTCGGCTTGGCGGTCGAGGAAAGCAACGGCGGAATCGGCGCCGACCCGATCGACCTCGTCGTCGCCTTCCTGGAAATCGGCAGGGCCGCGGCGCCAGGACCTCTGGTCGAGACCGCCGCCGCGATTCCTGCGCTACTGCAGGCTCTTCCGGATGCCGCACTCGCCGCACGATGGCTGCCCGGCTTCGCGGACGGTGCGGCGCTCGGAACCGTAGCTTTCGCCTCGCCCGACCAGGACGCAGTCGCGCTCGATGCGGACACCGCGGAAGTGGTGCTGATCGCCGACGGTGACCAGCTGTCCACCGCGCATCGGACCGGTCTGGTGCGGTCGGTCGATCCGGCCAGGCGGCTGTTCACCGTCGCATCCGACGACGTGGTCGCCACCGGCGAACAAGTGTCCGGAGCCATCGCGGTCGCGTTCGACACCGGCGCACTTGCCGCCGCCGCTCAGCTCCTCGGTGCCGGGCGAGCGCTGCTCGACGCCGCCACCGGATACGCCAAGCAGCGCAAGCAGTTCGGCAAGCCGATCGGCGAATTCCAGGCCGTCAAACAGAAGCTCGCCGATGTGCTGATCGGCCTCGACCTCGCCGAGCCGCTGCTCTTCCGCGCCGCGCTGACCATGGCCGAGCCCACTCGCAGCCGCGATGTGTCGGCAGCCGTTGTCGCCTGCGGCGATGCCGCCTACCAGGCGGCAAGGGCTGCCCTGCAGGTGCACGGCGCCATCGGCTACACCGCCGAGTACGATCTGTCGCTGTGGTTGACCAAGGTCACCGCGCTCCGGTCTGCATGGGGCTCACCGGATTTGCATCGCTCACGAATCGCCCGCGCACTGCGCGACGAGACGGTGCGCGACCGCGGCCTGCGGGGTGCGGTATGACAAGCACCGAGCATCTCGAATTCGTCAGCTCCGTCCGTGCGCTGCTCGCCAAGCATGCGGGCCGCGACGCGGTGCGCGCGGGCATGGACACCGAACTCGGCTACGACGAGGCGCTGTGGCGACTGCTGTGCGAGCAGATCGGTGTTGCGGCGCTCGCGATTCCGGAGGAGTACGGCGGCTTCGGCGCAAGCCTTGTCGAATCCCTGCTGGTGGTCAGCGAATTGGGGCGCACGCTGGCCGCGGTCCCGATGCTCGGCTCGGCCGTGCTCGGCGCGCAGGCCGTGCTGCTGTCCGGCGACGTCGACGCATGCAACAGACTGTTGCCCGAGGTGGCCGAGGGCACCCGCACGATCGCGGTGTGCTGGGCGGGCCGGCGCGGCTGGGATGAGCCCGGCGTGCATGCCGACAACGGAACACTCACCGGCACAGCCAGTTACGTGCTCGACGGCACCCACGCCGACACCTTCATCGTGGTGACGCCCACCGGCCTGTTCGAGGTCGAGGCCGCGACCGAGGGCATTACCCGACGCGCCCTCCCGACCATGGACCCGACCCGCAAGCTCGCCGAGGTCGTCTTCACTGCGGTTGCCGCCCGCAGGCTCGGCGCCGGCGATCCGGCGGCGGTCACGGCACGCCTGCACGAAATCGCTTGGGCGACAGTGGCCGCAGAGCAGGTCGGGGCCGCAGAGCAGTGCCTGGACATGACGGTCGAATACACCAAGTCCCGGGTGCAGTTCGGCCGCGCGATCGGCAGCTTCCAAGCACTCAAGCACCGCATGGCCGACATGTATGTGCTGCTGGAATCCGCCAAGTCCGCTTCCTACGCGGCGACCGCCGCCGTCGCTGCGAACAGTCCCTCGGCCGCAGAGGACGTCTGGGCCGCACGCGTGCACTGCTCCGAGGCGCTGAGCACCATCGTGGCCGAAACAGTCCAACTGCACGGCGGCATCGCCATCACCTGGGAGCACGACGCGCACCTGTTCTTCAAGCGCGCCCACGGCGACGCCCAACTGTTCGGCACGCCCCACCGGCCCCTGCCCCAACCGGTGTAGCTATCTCCTCCGCGTCATCATCGACCGAGCGCCTCGGCGGAGTCATTGCACTCCCCGAGGCGCTTTCGCGTCCGAACGGCGACGTATCCGCAGGTAGTAGCCTGCGTCACGCAGTTCCTCGATTTGCATAGTTAGCTTATGAAATAATACTCGGGTGCAGCAGTCTCAGGTGACATCAGCAGAAGACAGCGTGGTCAATCTACTCGTCACCGCCGGTCGGCTGACCCGGCTGGCCGGGGTGATCAGCGGTGACGATCTGCCGCGGGCCGTGCTGCGAGCGCTGGCGGTGCTCGACGAACACGGTGCTATGCGAGTCAGCGAGTTCGCCCGCATCGATAGATGTTCACAGCCGGCGGCAACGGCGCTGATCGCCCGGCTCGTCGCGGACGGCTACGCCTCCCGACGCAAGGACCCGGAGGATTTCCGGGCCGTCGTCGTCGAACTCACCCCGGCCGGTCGTGACCGGCTGCACCACGCGCGCCGCGCCTTCGGCACCGCACTCACGACCCGCCTGTCCGAGTTCGACACCGACCGACTCGCCCGAATGGAAACAGATCTGAACGAACTGCTGGACGCCCTGAAAAAGGCTGCGCCGCAGCACTGATCGACATCGAGATGGCATACCGATGAACATGACGATGTCCCGCACCGACCGCGACGCGGACACCGGCGAGCAGACCGGGCAACCGAAAGTCGTATGGGCCGTTGCGTTTGCGAGCGTGATCGCCTGGGGATCGGCTTGGTCGATCCAATGCATGCGCAGTGACCCACACGAGGGCTGCACATAGTTCGAGCCCGATCCGAAGGACGGACCGGGCTCGTAACCTGATCGAGCGAAACAGCTACTGACGGTCGAACTCGCCGTCGTTCACGCCAGCGGTGAAGGCGTCCCACTCGCCAGGAGTGAACACCAGTGCCGGGCCGGTCGGGTTCTTGGAGTCACGGACACCCACCATGTTTCTATCTAAAAACGCGACTTCCACACAGTTATCATTTCCCCCACTGCGGCTGCTGTTGAACCACCCCAAACACGTTCGGGCACAAGGGCTCCTTTCGTATCAGGAGCCCAATCTGTCGACAACCCTCGTCAGTTCAGGACCTAGTGGTCGACGAGGATCTGATCTCGTTCCGAGCTAGCCGTGTCAATGCTCCCAGTCCCCAGACCAGGGCAGTGGCGCTATGGCGTGTGGGGTCCGGATGTCGATGTCGCGCCGGCGGGGTGGCCGCCGCGGCGAATCGGGGCGCCGAGCAGGGCGGTGAGCTCGTGCTCGACCTCCGACAGCAGCTGATCACCGAAGACGCACACCGTGTATTCCCAAGGGTGACCGAAGGTTCCGAGCCGAAAGTCGGGCGTCGCGTAGATGTGGTAATCGCCGTCGGGGTATGCGGAACCGGGCCAGTCCGGTCGGCCTGCACCACCCACCCGGCTCGGATCGAAACGGTATCCGACGTGCTGCCAGTCGAGCCAATAAAGCACCTCGCCGGGCCTATGGCACGCGAGCAGACCCGCGCGGATGATGCGCTGAAGTTGTTCGACGCCATCGTGTTCGGCGTCGGTCAGATCGAGTGCGCCCAAATGCCAGGTCGCCGATGCGGTCGGTTCGGTAATGCCCGGCGAGGTCGCGACACTCGGGCGGAACTCGAACTCGGCATAGAAGCGATTCCACAGCGCGTCGTATTCAGGACCGTCGAACAGTTGGCGGATGGGGCGCGTCTTCACGGGCGGTTCCTCCGGAAACCAGTGATAGGCAGTGACCGTGGTGATGACACGCATGCCTGCTGCTTCCAGCGCGGATTGCAGCTCGCCGTCGGCCTCGGCGACCACGTAACCCACCTCGGGTTCGCCGTTCGCGCCGATCGAATTGGCGCGTTGCCAATCCCACCCGCACAGGTGATCGGCGAACACGCCCTCCGGATCCACGATCCCGCCGATGGCCATGAAGTTCGTGCGCGCGAGGTGAGCGGCCCACGCGGCGGCCCGTATCCGTCCGTCGTGCGTGGCGACCAGCACATGGTCCTCCCAGCGCAACGACCGTCCGTCGGCGAGGAATTCGGTGAAAGCGATCTGGTGCGGTCCGGCTGCGGCGACGAACCTGGCAACGTCCTGGAGGTGTCGGTGGTCGGACACCTCTGCCACGACTGCCCCGGCCGTCAGCGGCTCGACAGCGGTGATCTGCCCTACCGGCGCAACCAGGACCGCGCGTTTTCTACCCGTGATGAAACCCGCCGCCCGCAGCCGCTGTGGTAGGTCGGCAGGATTGTCGTGCGCATAGACCTTCCATTCCGCGGGCTCACCGCGCGCATCGCAGGCATCGCGCTGGCGGGCGATCAGAGCGTCGAGGCCCTCGACCGGCAAGGCTCGATGCTCGATGCTCGCGTGGGTGCCGTAGTGGATCCGGACAACCGGTCCGTCCTCTTCGACCACGCTGCCGACCGGCCGCGGCACCGGTAGCCGACCCCGTAGTTGGGCGTCGTGCAGCCCCAACAAATCTTCGATGCTCTCCGTCCTCGAGCCCATTCTGCCTATCATCCCATCGCTCCCGCCCCTGCCTTCACCACGACGCCGACGGCAGCCGCTTCGAGACGCGGGATGTGCGTGCCGGCGATCGGCGATGGTTCGGCGCGCCTGCTCGGAGTCGTCCCAGCAGGCCAGGTAGCGTCCGCCGAGTCGGAGCCTTGCGTGCGGAGATCCCTTCGGTCGAACGGAGCAGCATGTTGGAGACAGCGCAGACGCTGGTGCTCGGCGGAACCGGCAAGAGCGGTCGACGCCTGGTGCAGCGACTTCGTGCCGTAAACCGGCCGGTGCGTGTGGGTTCCACGACGGGGACGGCGCGGTTCGACTGGACCGATCCGGCGACCTGGGCCGCCGCGCTGGATGGGATCAGCGCCGTTTTCGTCGTGTACTCCCCCGATGTGGCGATGCCGGGGGCGCCGGAGGTGATCGGCGCTTTCGCCGAGCAGGCGGTTGCCGCAGGCGCCCGGCGATTGGTCATGTTGTCCGGACAGCGGGCCGAGGTCGGGGTGGACAGCGAGCGCCGACTACAGGACTCGGGTGCGGAGTGGACGATCCTTCGGGTGGCCTGGTTCGACCAGAACTTCGATGAAGGGTTTCTCCGCGACGACGTGCGGGCCGGGCGGGTGGCGCTGCCGGTCGGCGCGGTGGGCGAAGCGTTCATCGATGCCGACGACATCGCGGACGTCGCGGCGACCGTCCTCACCGAGCCGCGGCATTCGGGGGCGATCTATGAACTCACCGGCCCCCGCCTGCTGACCTTCGCCGACGCGGTCGCCGAGATCGGCACAGCCAGCGGGCGCGACATCCGGTTCGTCGAGGTGCCGCCAGATGCGTACGCCGCGACGCTGACCGCGCACGGCAGGTCGGCGGCCGAGGTCGAACAGTCGATCTATCTGTTCACCAAACTCATGGACGGCCGCAATGCCCGGGTGGAGCACGGCGTCCAGAAGATTCTCGGCCGCGAACCGCGCGACTTTCGTGACTATGCCGGTGCGGCCGCCGCAACGGGCGTCTGGACGGCGCACTGACTTCGGATTTTCGTCGATTTTCTGGAGTACGGTCGGGAACTATGACCGAAGAGCAGCGGGGTCGCGTCAAGATCGAGACGAGCCGGAAGCGGGTGCGGGTCTATCTCGGCGGACAACTGGTCGCCGATACGGCGCGGCCGGTCCTGGTCTGGGAGAGCCCGCATTACCCGACCTACTACGTGCCGCTCGCCGACCTGCACGCGAAGCTCGAACCGAACGGCATCACGAAACACTCCCCCAGCCGGGGCGAGGCAACGGGGTACGACGTGGTGGTCGACGGCGCAAGCGCGCCGGGCGGCGCGCTGCGCTATCACGATTCGCCATTCTCCGAACTCGATGATCTGGTCCGGCTGGACTGGAACTCGATGGACGAATGGTTCGAGGAGGACGAGCCGGTCTACGTCCATCCGCGCGATCCGTACTCCCGGATCGACATCCTGGCCAGCTCGCGGCACGTGCGCGTCGAGATCGATGGCGTCACCGTCGCCGACTGCCGTTCGCCACGCATCCTCTTCGAAACCGGGCTTCCCCCACGGTATTACCTGCCGCTGACCGATGTGCACATGGACTTGCTGCGCCCCTCGCAGACCCATTCGAGCTGTCCGTACAAAGGCACCGCCGACTACTGGAACATCCGCGTCGGCGACAAGGAATACCCCGACCTCGTGTGGGGCTATCGCACGCCGCTGCCCGAAAGCCAGAAGATCGCGGGGCTCGCCTGCTTCTTCAACGAGAAGGTCGACATCTACCTCGACGACGAACTCCAGGACCGCCCGCACACGCCGTTCAGCTGACCGACGACAGGTGTCGGCGCGGCGCACCGGACTGGATGTCGGACCTCATTCGACCCGACACCTCCGCACGCGGCAGGGCGTGAGTGTTTCGGACATCATCATGAGCAATCAGGCCATTCATTTACTCATCGACTGGCCATATCGTTCGAGTCATGACCAACGCGAAAGCCACCGAGTCCACCAAGACAATCGCTGTCTACGGCGCCACCGGAGTCACCGGCGGCCATCTCCTGACCGAATTGAACCGTCGCGGTATCAGCCCGATCCTGGTGGGCCGCAATGCCGGTCGCATGCACGCCGCCGCGACCGCCGCCGGGCTCCCGAACGCAGAGGTTCGGGTCGCGGAGGTCTCCGACCAGGCCGCTCTCGTTGCGGCATTCACCGGTGCCGATGTGGTGATAAGCAGCCTGCCGTCCTATGTCGACCACGGCGCGGCGGTGCTCGCGGCGGCGATCGACGCGGGCGCGCACTACACGGACCTGTCCGGAGAGCAACTGTTCCTCGAGCGAGTGTTCGACGACTACTCGGCGCGCGCCGAGGCGGCGGGCGTGACGGTGGTCCCCGGCATCACCAATAGCAATCTCCCCGGCGACCTGCTCGGCTACCTGACCTCCCGACGCCTGACCGGTCCGGTGGAGATCTCCATGAGCCTGCACGGTACAAGCGAAGGCAACGGCTCCAAGGGCAGCGCGAAAACCATACTGGCGAGCCTGGATTGGTTCCGCAGTGGCGGCTGGCACTTCCAGGACGGCGGATTCCACACCGGCGCGGCCGCCAGGCACGCCGAGATGACCTTCCCCGGCGCCACCGAACCCACCACCGTCTCGAAGTTCCCCCAGCCCCCGGTGCTCACCATTCCCCGCCACTCGAAGGTCTCCTACGTCGAGGGCGTGCTCGACACCGCATTCCACAGTCAGCTCGGCGGCCTCACTGCCGAAATCGTCGAATCACTCCCGAACGAACCGACTTCGGGGCTGAGCTATGACTTCGTCGTCGACGCATTCGGCGAGGACGGCCGTAGGGTGCGCGGCGTGGTGAGCGGCACGGACGCCTATCGCGACTCGGCGCTGATGGCGGTGGAGGCCGCGGTCCGGCTCGCCGATGGCACCACCGAGCCAGGAGCCCTTGCGGCTGCCGAAGCATTCGACGCCGGGCACTTCCTCGATGCTCTCGCCCGGTTCGGTATCACCTGGCGCATCGAACCGTAGGTCGTGGAGCGCGGCGATCCGGCCGCGAAATACGCTGTCCCGCAATGAGGGCACCGGTTCAGACTGCGATGAGCGGTGGCCTGTCCTCGGCGCGGCGGTAGCGGCCAGGGGCACGGCCGTATTCGCGCTTGAACGCCTTGGCGAAGGCGAATTCCGAGGTGTAGCCGACCTTTCGGGCGATGGTGCTCAGCGAGCTGTCGGTGTCGCGCAGGAGACGAGCCGCGGTCAGCATGCGCCACCGAGTGACATAGGCCAGCGGCGGCTCGCCGACGGTGGCGGTGAAACGACGAGCCAGGGTGGCACGGGAGACGCCTGCGATATCGCTGAGGTCGGGCACGGTCCAGGCCCGGGCAGGCTGCTCGTGCACAGCCCGCAGGGCGGCCGCGACCGCGGGGTCGGCGAACGCGCCCGCCCAGCCGGAGGCAGGCTCGTCAGCGGCAGCCTGTTCGTCGAACCAGGCCCGCAGGATGAACAGCAGCAGGGTCTCCAGGATGGCGGGCACCGCGGCGTCACTGCCCTGCCGCGGCTCCGCGATCTCGGCGGCGAGCAGGTCGACGGTCGCGCGCAGCGAGGGGTGGCGGCCCGGGCGCGCGGGGAGGTGGATGAATTCGGGTAGCTCGTCGAGTAGTGGGTGACTGCGTTGTCTGCCGAGTTCGTATGCCCCGCACAGCAATGCGGTGCGCGCACCGGCCCCGGGGATGTCGCGCGGCTCGCCGGGCCGCGCCGTCTCGGTGACCGGGCTGTCCAGACGATCCACCAGATCATGGTCGGCGCCCCTCGGCATGAACAGGACGTCACCGGCGCCGAGTGCGACCGGCTCGCCCTGCGGCGGCACCAGCCAGCAGGAACCCTGCAACACCACATGAAAGCCCGCACCGGGAACCACCGGGTAGCTGCGTCCCCAGGGGGCATGCCGGACGAACATGCCGGAGGCCGGGTTGCCCGTGCGGATGGCCGCGATGGTCTCGCTGAGAATGTCCACCCACTCACCATAGCGCTTAATCGTTGAGCGCTCAGGACATGATTCTGAGTAAAATAGCCATGGATTCACCCAGAATCCAGCAATACCGTTGGGCTCATGACAAACACGAACGCCACCGGAACCACCAAGACGATCGCCGTCTACGGCGCCACCGGCGTCACCGGCGGCCACCTGCTCACCGAACTGGATCGCCGCGGCATCACCCCGATCCTGGTGGGCCGCAATGCCGATCGCCTGCGTGCCGCCGCCGCAGCCGCGGACATCCCGGCCGCGGAGATCCGGGTGGCAGCGCTCACCGACCACGACGCTCTCGTTGCCGCGTTCAGCGGCGTGGACGCGGTGATCAGCAGCCTGCACTCCTACATCGATCACGGCGCGGCGGTGCTCGCGGCCGCGATCGACGCCCGAGCGCACTACACCGATATCTCCGGCGAGCAACGGTTCTCGAAGCAGGTGTTCGACGACTACGCGGCCCGCGCCGAGGCGGCCGGTGTCACCGTCGTTTCCGGGATCACCGATAGCAGCCTGCCCGGCGATCTGCTCGGCTACCTGACTTCTCGTGCCGTGCCAGGTCCCGCCGAAATCGTGCTCAGCCATCTGAGCAAGAGCGGCGGGAACGGCTCCAAAGGCAGCGCGAAAACGGTATTCGCCAACCTCGACTGGTTCCGCAGCGGCGGCTGGCACTTCGCGGACGGTGAATTCCGCACCGACGCAACGATCAAGCATGCGGAGCTGACGATCCCGGGCGACACCGAACCCACCGCCGTCACGAAATTCCCACTGCCGCCGGTGCTCACCATCCCCCGGCACTCGAATGTTTCCCACGTCGAGGGCGTGCTGCCCACGCAGGTCCACAACACACTGAGCAGCTTCACCGCGGAGATCATCGAATCGCTGCCCGAGAATCCCAGCTCGGACCTGCGCTACGACCTCGTCGTCGACGCCTATGGCACCAATGGCGACCACGTCCGCGGCATCGTGAGCGGCGGCCACACCTACCGCGATTCGGCGCTGATGGCCGTGGAGGCCGCCATCCGGCTCGCCGAAGGCACCAGCAAGCCGGGCGCACTCGCCGCGGCCGAGGCCTTCGACGCCACCGACTTCCTCGACGCGCTCACGCCCTTCGGCATCACCTGGCGCATCGAAGAGCTGTGAGTCGGGCATAGTCGATTCATGACCGACACTCGACCGCCGCTCGCCGTCGCACTCGATCTGGAACCGCACCCGGAGGGCGGCTGGTATCGGGAAACATGGCGCAGCGCTGTGGAATTCACGCCGGAGGGGTACACGGGTATGCGCGCGAGCGCGACCGGGATCTACTTCTTGCTGCTGCCCGGCGAGAGGTCCGCACCGCACACGGTGCAATCGGACGAGGTGTGGCTGTGGCACCGCGGCGGACCATTGGTGCTCGACATCGGTGGCGAGGAGATCATCCTCGGTCCCGATGTCGAGCACGGTCAGGTATTGCAGGCGGTGGTGCCCGGCGGTGTCAGCCAGGCCGCGCGACCTGCGGGCACGGACTACGCACTGGTGAGCTGCATCGTCTCGCCCGGCTTCGATTTCGCCGACTTCCGTTTGGACTGAGCAGCAGGTTCGAGCCCTGCTAGTGCTGGTATGCGTGCAGGTTCCATCCCCGGAAACGTGCAGGATTGCGCACTTCCGCCGAATAACGGCCACTCAGGCCTGATCCGGTATCACGGAACTTCGATGACGCCTTCGTCCACCGCCCACTTGATGGTCTTCTCCAAGTTCGGGCAGGAGTCGGGGCGGCCGGGTGCGTTTCCCTTGGCCGCGAGTTGGGCGAAGACCGGGCAGTGGGCGGCGGGATTGCCCTTCCACTGCACGGAGGTCTGGTGCGAACTGCTCTTGCGCACCAGGACTTCGCTGTCGCATGCCTGACACCGCAGCGGGGTGAGGCCGTCCTCCAGGTAGCGCTGTTTGTCGACCACGGTCTGGGCCTGCACCGCTGCCCGCCGAGCCGGCTGGTCGGCGAAGTCGGGTGCTTTGGCCCAGGTCGCAGCCATCAGACACCTGCCTCCGCTTGATTCGCCTCGGCCGCGTCGGCCTCCGCCTTGCGCCGCAGATTCTCCGCAACCTCGGCCTCCCACGCCTCGTTGGCCTTGGTGGTGTCCACCTCGAACTCGAAGCGCTGCGTCATCTTCTCCGTCACGTCGGCCAGGTCGACGTAGAACTGGTCATACCAGCGACGCAGCTGGTAGACGGGGCCGTCTTCCTCGCACAGCAGCGGGTTTTCGACCTTGGACTTGTGCTTCCAGATCTCGACGTCCTGCAGGAAGCCGACACTGATGCCCTCGGTCATCTTCGCCGCCAGCTTGTCGGCCATCTCACCGTCGACGCCCTGCGGCTTCTCCAGCGTGATGCCCCACTGCAGCATGAACGAGTCCTGCGACACCGGGTAGTGGCAATTGATCAGGACACTCTTGACCTCGTACCCGCTGTAGATATTGATCAGCGGATTGATCATGTACGACGGCCCGAAGTACGACGCCTCCGACTTCAGCAGGGTGTCGCCGCCGTACTTGGAGGCCATGCCGATGTCGGGACGGCCCTTGGTCTCCAGGAACTGGGTGGCGATGTGCCCCTCGAAAACGTTCTTGAAGTACGTCGGGAAGGCGAAGTGGATATAGAAGAAGTGGGCCATGTCGACCACGTTGTCGATGATCTCGCGGCAGTTCGCGCCCTCGATCAACAGGGAGTTCCAGGTCCAGTCGGTCCATCCACTGTCGAGCTGCTCGGTCGGATTGCCGTCGGAGTCCGTGTACGGACCCTCGATGTGCGGAATGGTGATTTCCGGCGGCGGCTGGCTGCCCTCGTGGTCGTGCCAGACGAACAGCTGACCGTTGCGCTCCAGCGTTGTCCACTTCCTGGTGCGCGCCAGCGGCGGCACCCGCCGCGCATAGGGAATCGCCGTGCACTTGCCACTGGCGCCCCAGCGCCAGTCGTGGAACGGACAGGCGATGTCGTCGCCCTTGACCTCGCCCATGCTCAGGTCGCCACCCATGTGCCTGCAGTAGGCATCGAGCACCCGCAGTTCGTCATTGGTATCGGCCCAGATCACGAGTTTGGTGCCGAACACCTCGACGGCGTGCGGCTTGCCGTCGCGGAACGACTTCGCCAGACCGAGGCAATGCCATCCCCGCGCATATCGGGTGGGTGCGGAGCCCACATCGAGCTCTCGAACCTTCGCACCGCTCCCCTGTGGGGTAACTGCCATCGCGATTCCTCCTCCTTCTGTACTAGAACACGTTACAAAAATGTCGCGTTCCACGCCAGCGATTCGGCCTACTTCCAGCACATGTCCATACTTTGTTCGAGATGAACGGCGGTTCTCGACATAAATAAGAACCTGTTCTAGTCTCAGAGGCAAATGAGTACCGGTTATCAATCCGACCAGGCAGGAGCAGGTCCCGAGATGACGCAAGAAGTGACCGAACGGGTCGAAGCGCTATTGCCGACGCTGCGCGAGCGCGCGCAGGAGGCCGAGGACCTGCGGCGCATCCCCGACGAATCAATGAAGGCGCTACAGGAGACCGGGTTCTTCCGCCTGCTCCAGCCCAAGCAGTGGGGCGGCTATGCGGCCGACCCGGTGACCTTCTACGACACGGTCCGCAAGATCGCGAGCGCATGTGGGTCCACCGGCTGGGTGGCAGGCATTGTCGGCGTTCACAATTGGCACCTCGCGCTGTATTCGCAGCAAGCCCAGGAAGACGTGTGGGGTGAGGACACCGAGGTCCGCATCTCCTCGTCCTACGCTCCGATGGGCGCGGGCACCGTCGTCGACGGCGGCTACATCGTCAAGGGCGCGTGGGCTTGGTCCTCGGGCTCCGACCACGCCACCTGGGCGGTGCTCGGCGGCCCGGTGATCAAGGACGGCAAGCCGGTCGACTTCGGCAGCTTCCTGATCCCGCGCACCGACTACCGCATCGATGACGTGTGGAATGTGGTCGGCCTGCGCGGCACCGGATCCAATACCGTTGTGGTGGACGAGGTTTTCGTGCCGTCGCACCGGTTCCTCAGCTTCCGCAAGATGAGCGAGCTCGCCTCCCCCGGCCTGGAGCAGAACACCGACCCGGTGTACAAGATGCCGTGGGGCACCATCCATCCCACGACTATCGCGACACCGATCGTCGGCATGGCCTACGGCGCCTACGAGGCGCACGTCGAACATCAGGGCAAGCGCATCCGCGCCGCCTACGCGGGTGAGAAGGCCAAAGACGACCCGTTCGCCAAGGTCCGGATCGCCGAGGCCGCCAGCGATATCGATGCCGCGTGGCGGCAGCTGTCGGGCAATGTCGCCGATGAATACGCGCTGTTGGTGGCAGGCAAGGAGATTCCGTTCGACCTGCGGGTGCGGGCGCGCCGCGATCAGGTCCGCGCCACCGGAAGGGCAATCGCCTCCATCGACAAGCTCTTCGAGAGCTCGGGCGCCACCGCACTCGCGAACGGCACTCCGCTGCAGCGTTTCTGGCGGGACGCGCACGCAGGCCGGGTGCACGCGGCCAACGATCCCGAGCGTGCCTATCTCATGTACGGCACCCACGAGTTCGGGCTGCCCGTCACCGACGGCATGGTGTGATGACCACGACGACATCGGAGGCGTGATGACCTCGACCGTAGAACTCACCTTCGAATCCACCTCGCGCTATGCGCAGGTGCGCCCTGATCTTCGGCTGCACTACCACGAGGCCGGTGTCGGCAACGGCCCGACGATCGTGCTGCTGCACGGCGGCGGGCCCGGCGCCTCCTCCTGGTCGAACTTCTCACGCAACATCCCGGTGCTGGCGCAGAACTTCCACGTGCTTGCGGTGGATCAGCCGGGGTTCGGGCAGTCGGACAAGCCGCTCGACCATCCGCAGTACTTCGTGCACAGTTCGTCGGCACTGAAGGACCTGCTGGATCACCTGGAGATCAGCGGCCGGGTCCATCTGCTCGGCAATTCCCTCGGCGGCGGTGCCGCGGTGCGGTTCGCGCTGGACTACCCGGAGCGCGCGGGGAAGCTGGTGTTGATGGGCCCCGGCGGGTTGAGCGTCAACCTGTTCGCGCCGGACCCGACCGAGGGCGTGAAGCAACTCGGGAAGTTCAACTACGCGCCGACCAGGGAGAACATCGAAGCCTTCCTGCGGATCATGGTCTTCGACCAGTCGCTGATCACTGAAGAACTGATCGAGGAGCGCTTCGCCTCGGCAAGCACGCCGGAGTCGCTGGCGGCGACCAGGGCGATGGGAAAGTCGTTCTCCGGACCCGACTTCGAGAAGGGCATGATCTGGCGCGACGCCTACAAGCTGCGCCAACCGGTGCTGCTCATCTGGGGTCGAGAAGATCGAGTGAATCCGCTCGACGGCGCGCTGGTGGCGACGAAACTGATTCCACGAGTTCAGCTGCACGTATTCGGTGGTTGCGGCCACTGGGCGCAGCTGGAAAAGTTCGACGAATTCAATCGGTTGGCAAGCGACTTCCTCGCCGGCGTCAAGGAGAAGTGATGGGCATTCGATCATTGGCGTACTTGCGCATCGAGGCCACCGACATGGCGGCCTGGCGCGAGTACGGCCTCAAGGTACTCGGCATGGTCGAGGGCAAGGGCAGCGATCCGAACGCGCTGTACCTGCGGATGGACGACTTCCCGGCTCGGCTCGTCATCGTGCCCGGCGAGCGGGACCAGCTACAGGTCTCGGGCTGGGAGACCGCCAATGCCGGTGAGCTGCAGGATATTCGGGATCGGCTGGACGCGGCCGGGGTGCCCTTCAAGGAGGGCACCGCGGCCGAACGAGCCGACCGCAGGGTCGACGAGCTGATCCGTTTCGAGGATCCCTCCGGCAATGCGCTGGAGGCTTTCCACGGTGCGGCGCTGGAACATCGGCGCGTGGTCAGCCCGTACGGGCACACGTTCGTCACCGGCGAACAAGGACTCGGCCATGTGGTGCTGAGCACCAAGGACGACCAGGCCTCGCTGACGTTCTACCGGGACGTTCTCGGCTATCGGCTCCGTGACTCGATGCGGCTGCCACCGCAGATGGTCGGGCGGCCTGCCGACGGCGAACCGGCTTGGCTGCGCTTCTTCGGCTGCAACCCGCGCCACCACTCGCTCGCCTTCCTGCCGATGCCGACACCGAGCGGCATCGTACATCTGATGCTCGAGGTGGAGGGCTCCGACAGCGTCGGGCTGTGCCTCGATCGGGCGCTGCGCAAGAAGGTGAAAATGTCCGCGACGCTCGGCAGGCACGTCAACGACAAGATGCTGTCCTTCTACATGAAGACCCCTGGCGGATTCGATGTCGAATTCGGTTGCGAAGGGCTCGAAGTCGACGATCATTCATGGATCGCCCGGGAATCCACCGCGGTGAGCCTGTGGGGTCACGACTTCACGGTCGGACAGCGACAGCAATAATGAACGGGGCGAGCGACACGATGACAACTGAAGATTCTCCCGCCATCGACGGACGGCAGTTCCGCAACGTACTCGGCCAGTTCGCCACCGGCATCACGGTGATCACCACCTTCGATGGTGACGCCCCGATAGGGTTCGCCTGCCAGTCGTTCGCCGCCCTCTCCCTCGAACCGCCACTGGTGCTGTTCTGCCCCACCAAGACCTCACGGTCCTGGGCGGCGATCGAACAGTCCGGGCGCTTCTGCGTGAATGTCCTCGCCGAACAACAGCAGCAGCTGTGTGCCCGCTTCGGTTCCCGCGAACCCGACAAGTTCGCCGAAACCAGTTGGCACACTTCAGAACTGGAGCTTCCGCTCCTGGACGATGCTTTGGCCACCATCCAGTGCACGGTGGACAGCGTCGTCGACGGCGGCGATCACTACATCGTGATCGGCCGAGTGCTGGCCCTGTCGGAGTCGACCACCTCCGGCAGGCCGCTGTTGTTCTACCGAGGCCAGTACAGCGCCATCGAACCGGACAAGACCGTCCCGGCCCCCTGGCGCCACGACCTCGAGCACTTCCTCACCACGACGACGTTGGACACCTGGCTGTAGCCCCATGTAGTGATCAGGCGGAGGCGGCGCGGAGAGCGAACCAGCCGTTCGTGGGATCGGCGTAGCCGTGGTAGAGGAGGGGAATGCGCTGGTCTATTTCGAAATGACGGTAGATGGCCAGCATGGCTATGCGGACGGCGTAGTCCTGGAAGTCGTCGACGCGCCGGGGGCCGATCGGGAGTTCCGGGAGTGATGCCAGGCGCGTCATGTCGGCGGTGTCGGCGGTGTCCAGGCCGATCGGGGCGGGATCGGTGATCAAGTGGTCGTGCAGGATGGCGCGGGTGCGCGCGTAGTCGGGTAGTCGCGCGGGGAAATCCCGGAACTCCGCACGCACGGAGCTGTACGGCTCGACCTGGGTTTGGACCAGTTCCATCAAACCGGCATCGAGATGCGGGGCCGCGGAAGTGAGCGGCGTCTGCTCCAACAGATGCAGAATGCATCCGCCACGGACCAGCGGCTCCGGAACGAGAAACACCGCCAACGCGGGATCCGCGTACTCCCGGCAGGTCAAACAGACCTTTGTGTGGACCGGATCAGTCATGCAGCCCTCCTCGTGAGAGGCTTCGGCCGCTATACCGACCCGCAAAGCGACCTCGATTGGGTAACCATCGAACGCCGACCACCGAAGACCACTGCGATCGCCGACACCCGACCAGGCTTGCACTGGCCAGTATAGGAGCCGGGTACCTGCGAGGAAATGCCGCGCGAAGTGGGAATCTTCGGATTGTGGATATTCCGCCGAACCTTGCAACACACTCGATACCGTGGACCTATGCCGAGTGCTGATCGCATCACCACGGATCCAGGCATCTGCCACGGGAAGCCAGTGGTGCGCGGGCTGCGATATCCCGTAGCTATGTTGCTCGAATTGCTTGACGCCGAGATGAGCGTCGACGACATCCTGGCTGACTACCCGGATCTCGAACGCGACGACATCCTCGCCGCGCTCGAGGTGACCGGTAGTCGGGACGCGGACGGTGATGCGCACCGATCGCAGCCCGACTGCGGGGACATCGGCTAGGCCGAAACCGCCTGTTCGCGCTGGAGTTCCAGGGCGATGTCGATGAGCTGGTCTTCCTGGCCGCCGACCAGTTTGCGTTTGCCTGCGCGGACCAGCATTTCAGCGGCCGAGACGCCGTAGCGTTCGGCTTGGCGTTCGGCGTGCTTGAGGAAGCTGGAGTAGACGCCCGCGTAGCCCATCATGAGGGCTTGGCGATCCAGTAGGCATTCCTGGGGCATGACGGGGCGGACGACGTCTTCGGCGGCGTCGGCGATGGCGAAGAAGTCGATGCCGGTCTCGAGGCCGAGCTTGTCGCAGACGCCGACGAAGGCTTCGACGGGCGTGTTGCCCGCGCCCGCGCCGAAACGGCGGGCGCTGCCGTCGATCTGCTTGGCGCCCGCACGGACCGCGTAGACCGAGTTGGCGACCGCGAGGTCCAGGTTCTCGTGGCCGTGGAAACCCACCTGGGCGTCATCGCCCAGTTCCGCGACGAGGGCCGCCACGCGATCGGAAACCTGTTCCAGGACAAGGGCTCCTGCCGAATCCACCACGTACACGCACTGGCAGCCCGCGTCGGCCATGATGCGGGCCTGCTTGGCGAGCGCCTCCGGCGGCTGGGTGTGCGACATCATCAAGAAGCCGACGGTTTCCAGGCCGAGTTCGCGCGCGAGGCCGAAGTGCTGGATCGAGACATCGGCCTCGGTGCAGTGGGTCGCGATGCGGCAGATCGAGGCGCCGTTGTCCTGGGAGACCTTGATGTCTTCCTTGACGCCGACACCGGGCAGCATCAGCACGGCGATCTTGGCCTGCTTCGCCGTCTCGGCGGCGATCTTGACCAGTTCCTGCTCAGGGGTTTTCGAGAAGCCGTAGTTGAACGAGGAGCCACCGAGGCCGTCGCCGTGGGTCACCTCGATGACCGGAACGCCTGCACCGTCGAGGGCCGCGACAATATTGCGGACGTCCTCGCCGGTGAACTGATGGCGCTTGTGATGCGAGCCGTCGCGCAGCGAGGTGTCGGTGACGCGGATGTCGAGTTCTGCGGAATATGTCATGGTTGGAGCTCCTTACACCCGGGCCGAGAGGATCTGCTTGGCCATGACCTCGCCGACCTGCGTGGCCGCGGCGGTCATGATGTCGAGATTGCCCGCGTACGGTGGCAGGAAGTCGCCTGCACCCTCGACCTCGACGAACACCGAAACCTTCGCCATACCACCGGAAATCACCGACGGCGGATCGAACTGCGGCTCGTTGAGCAGCCGGTAGCCCGGCACGTACTGCTGGATATCGGCGACCATCCGGTGGATGGATTCGGCGATGGCTTCGGTATCGGCGTCTTCCGGGATCGCGCAGAAAATGGTGTCGCGCATGATCATCGGCGGCTCGGCCGGGTTCAAGATGATGATCGCCTTGCCGCGCTCGGCGCCACCGATGGTCTCCACGCCACGCGAGGTGGTCTTGGTGAATTCGTCGATATTGGCGCGCGTGCCCGGTCCGGCGGAAACCGACGACACCGAGGCGACGATCTCGGCGTAGGCGACCGGCACCACACGCGACACGGCCGCGACGATCGGGATGGTGGCCTGACCACCGCAGGTGATCATATTGACGTTCGGCGCATCGATATTCGCGCCGAGGTTCACCGGCGGCACCACGGCGGGTCCGACGGCGGCGGGCGTGAGATCGACCGCGCGGATGCCGGCTTCGGCGTACCGCGGCGCGGCGGCGCGGTGCACGTACGCCGAGGTCGCCTCGAAGACCAGGTCCGGCAGCTCGGACTGGCCGAGCAGCCAGTCGACGCCCTCGTGCGAGGTTTCCAGCCCCAGCCCGCGAGCCCGCTTCAGACCCTCGCTCTCCGGGTCGATGCCGATCATCCAGCGCGGTTCCACCGTGATGGAGCGCAGCAGTTTGTACAGCAGATCGGTGCTGATATTGCCGGATCCGACGATCGCGGCGGTGACGGTCCCCGTTTCGGACACGGCAGGCCTCCTACTTGAATTGCAAACGAACAGAACCGAGTCCGGCGAACTCGGCGTGGAACGCATCGCCAGGGCGGGCGTCGATGGCACGGGTGCAGGAACCGGGCAGCACGATGTCGCCGGCCTTCAAACGCACGCCGAAACCGGCGACCTTGCGGGCCAGCCACGCCACCGCGATGACCGGATCACCGAGCACCGCGTCGCTGCGGCCCTCCGCGACCACCTCACCGTTGCGGGTGAGCACGGCGTCGATGGCCTTGATATCCAGCTCTTTCGGCGCGACCCGTGCCGCGCCGAGCACGAAGCCCGCGGAGGACGCATTGTCGGAGATGGTGTCGGCGAGCCCGATCTTCCAGTCCTTGATCCTGGAATCGATCAGTTCGATGGACGGCGCGTAGGCGACCGTCGCGGCGAGCACATCGGCCTCGGTGCAGTCTTCGCCGGGCAGGTCGGCACCGAGCACGAAGCCGACCTCGACCTCCACTCGCGGGAACAGGTAGCGCGACGCTTCGACCGGAACGTCCTCGAAGACCTCCATGTCCGCGAGGAGATGACCGTAGTCGGGTTCGTCGACGCCCATCATCTGCTGCATCGCGAGCGACGAGAGCCCGACCTTGTGGCCGACCACCGTGGCCCCGTTGTCGAGCTTGCGCCGAATATTGATCAGCTGGATCTCATAGGCGTCGACGACATCGATATCGGGATGCCTGGCGACGAGGGGGTCGATGGCCACCCGGTCGCGCTCGGCGACTTCGAGTTCATCGGCCAATTCGGTTCGTACCGAGTCGGACAGCACGCTAATTTCCTTCCACTGTTGTCGGCTCGGGCATCGCGGCCCGTGCAAGGACCCCTTCGGACGCTGCCGCCCGCGAGCTGGTTTCGCTGCCTGCCGCGAACTTTCCCGCGCGACGGCCGGAGTAGATGCAGTCGGCAAGAGACAATCCGCTGACATAGGAGTCCGAGCAGATCCCGACCGCTGTCCGTCCCGCCGCGTACAGGCCGGGAATATCGATTCCGGCAGCCGACTTCACCGCTCCGGTGCCTTCGTCGACGACAACGCCGCCGAGGGTGAGCATCGGACACGGGTTGACGACACTCGGCTTGATACCCACATCCAACATCCAGAACGGCCCTGCCCCTACCGTTTTGGTGAATTCGGCGGGCTTGCCGACCGGGTCGGGGGTGCCGTTCTCGATGGCGGCATTGTGGGCGGCCACGGTGGCACGCAAGCCGTCCGCGTCGACACCGGCCTTCGCCGCCACCGCGTCCAGGGTCACGCCGCGCACCGCGGTCCGCCGCATCGCCTCGAACTGTCCGCGCTGGAACCAGGCGGATTGGCCGCCGATCTGCGAGATGGCGGTGCGCATGAGGTCGTCATCGGCGAGCAGCCAGCCTTTGCCGTCGTGCTCGGTGATCAGCGCGTGCCCGACTGCCGCGCCGTACCTGGTTTCGTCGATCACCCGCTTGCCGTCCGCGTCGACCAGCACTGCACCGGTAAAAGCGCTGGGCGGCAAGATGAATCGCCAGGCCGAGATATTGCCCATCCGATCGGTCGCCGCGCCGGCCTGCTGCGCCATCAGGATTCCGCTGCCGTCGTCGCCGGTGGTGCCGAGGGCGAGGCCACCGCGGTACCGCGGGCCGTGCTCCTGCACCATCGCGCGATTGGCGATGAACCCGCCCGCGCTGAGTACCACGCCGCGCCTGGCCTGGATCCGAATAGTGGTGCGGTAGCGGCGATCCATCTTCGCCAGCTGTCGTTCCATGGCTTTGCGCAGCGGTGGATAGTAAATGCCGGGCTTGGCGGCGATTTTCGCCATCCGGGTGTAGCGATCCCTGATCCGGCCGGGGGCGTCGCGCAGCGTCCGGCATTCGACGCCGATCACGGTGCCGTTGTCATCGACGATCAAACGGGTTGCCTGCGTGAGGGTTTCCACCCGCACACCCCGCCGGGAGGCCGATGCGGCCAGCGGGCCGGTCAGCTTCTTGCCGGAAGTGCCCTTGCCCTTGACCCGATGACCGCGCTGCGCGGGCGTCGCGACCTCGCGGCCGTAGCCGGAAACCTCACTGCCCGAGTAGTAGAGGTAGTAGCTGTCGTTCGGATACGAGGTCTTGTACGGACACAGCGACGCCTCGAACGGCACGCCGTGGCCCTTCAGCCACTCGATCATCGCGGGGCTCTCGGCCACGAAGCGACGCAGCGTCTCGGGTGTGACAGCGGTGCCGACTTCACGCTCGAGATAGGCGAGCATCTGCTCCGGCGTATCACGCACACCCGCTTCTTGCTGCACCGATGTGCCGCCGCCTGCGTAGATGATGCCGCCGGACAACGCCGATGCACCGCCACCGGCGAACCGCTCCAGTACCAGTACCTGCGCACCCGCATCCGTCGCTTCCAGCGCGGCCGCCGCACCCGCGGCACCGTATCCGACCACGACTACGTCGGCGGCCAGGTCCCATTCGAGGCCCATGTACTCCACTCCGGTCTGAAACTGAAACAAGTTTTCCCGACTAATGGAACGCCGAGCAAGTCTTCTGCCACACAACATAGACCAACGGCCGCCCCATTCTATAACGTGTTCTACATGACAGATCGGGAATACGACGTGGTGGTGGTCGGGAGCGGCGCTGCCGGCATGACCGCCGCCCTCGCCGCGGCACACCATGGGCTCAGCGCGGTGATCATCGAGAAGGCCGCGCACTACGGCGGATCGACCGCCCGCTCCGGTGGTGGCGTGTGGATCCCCGGCAACAAGGCGCTGCTGGCGTCCGGGCGGCCCGACGACCGCGAGGTCGCGCGCACCTACCTGCACAGCATCATCGGCGAGGTGGTGCCGAAGGAAAGGATCGATACCTACATCGACCGCGGCGCGGAAGCGTTCGACTTCGTGCTCGATCACAGCCCGCTGCAGATGAAGTGGGTGCCCGGCTACTCCGACTACTACCCGGAGGCCCCCGGCGGCAAGGGCGAGGGGCGCTCGTGCGAGCCGAAGCCGTTCAACGCCATGATCCTCGGCGAGGAACGGTTCAAGCTGGAGCCGCCGTACGCCAAGGCGCCACTGAACGTGGCGGTCACGCAGGCCGATTTCGTGCGCCTGAACCTGATCCGTCGCCATCCGAAGGGCATGATGCGGGCCCTGCGGGTCGGCGCGCGCACCTACTGGGCCAAGTTCACCCGCAAGCACCTGATGGTGATGGGTCAGGCCATCATCGCGGCCATGCGCAAGGGCGTCATGGACGCGAAGGTGCCGCTGCTGCTGAACACTCCACTGACCAAGCTCATCGTGGACAACGGGGTGGTCACCGGCGTCGAGGCGCTGCAGGACGGCGAGCCCGTCACCTTCACCGCGCGCTACGGCGTCGTGCTCGGCAGCGGCGGTTTCGAGCACAACGCCGAGATGCGGACGAAATACCAGCGGCAGCCGATCACCACCGAGTGGACCACCGGTGCGGCCGCCAACACCGGCGACGGCATCATCGCGGGCATGGAGGCAGGCGGCGCCGTCGGCTTCATGGAGGACGCCTGGTGGGGGCCGACCGTGTTCAAGGGCGACAGGCCGTGGTTCGCATTGGCCGAGCGCAATCTGCCCGGCACCATCATGGTCAACGCCGACGGCAAGCGATTCGGTAATGAGTCCGCTCCTTACGTCGAGGCTGTGCACACCATGTACGGCGGCGAATACGGGCAGGGTGAAGGTCCCGGCGAGAACATTCCCTCGTGGCTGGTGTTCGACCAGCGCTACCGGAACCGCTACATCTTCGCCGGATTGCAGCCTGGTCTGCGGTTTCCGTCCCGCTGGATGGAAAACGACAACATCGTCAAGGCGGACACACTCGAGGAGCTGGCGGCGAAAATCGGCGTGCCCGCCGACACCCTCGCCGCAACCGTCGCCCGGTTCAACACCTTCGCCGAGCTCGGCAAGGACGAGGACTTCGGCCGCGGCGACAGCCACTACGACCGCTACTACGGCGATCCGACCGTGAAGCCGAACCCGTGCCTGGCCGGGCTGGTGCAGGGCCCCTACTATGCGGCCAAAATCGTGCCCGGCGACCTCGGCACCAAGGGCGGGCTGGTCACCGATACCGCAGGCCGCGTGCTGCGCGAGGACCAGACCGTGATCGAGGGCCTCTACGCCTCCGGCAACTCCAGTGCTCCGGTGATGGGCCACACCTACGCGGGCCCCGGCGCCACCATCGGACCCGCCATCACCTTCGGCTACCTGGCGGTGCTGGATATCGCCGAGCGGAAGAAGCAGCTGTCGAACAAGGCCGCCGCCGAGGCGTAACCGATCGACGCGGCGTCCGTCTCACCGACCGGACGCCCCCTTGCCCGGTCCGATACGGACGCCGCAGGATCGATCCGAGGCCACCGTCACCGCGAGGGACGGACCGGAGGTCGCCTCGGATCGACCCGGCAAGGACGCGTCCGACCGATGGCTGCCTGCACCGGACTGCGGAAGCTGTCCACAAGCACTCACAAGGAGAACTCGATGCCCATCGACCCGCAAATCGCGCTCGGCGCGCAGCTCCCGAGCCGGGAGTTCGCGTGGACGCCGTCCGACGTGCAGCTCTATCAGCTCGGGCTGGGTGCGGGCACCCGCTGGACCGACCCCGCCGAGCTGCGTTATCTCGATGACCGCGGCCCGCAGGTGCTGCCGACCTTCGCGACCGTCGCCGCGACGCTGCACGACACCGAGCCGCCCACAGTGCGGTTCCCCGGCATCGATATCGATCTGGCCAAGGTGGTGCACGGGCATCAGGAGGTCGAGGTGCACCGCCCGATCCCGGCCGCGGGCAAGGCGACCAGCACCGGTCGGATCACCGAACTCTGGGACAAAGGTTCCGCCGCCGTCGTCGTGCAGGAGCAGACGGTCACCGGTTCCGACGGCGAGCCGCTGTGGACCGCGCGCTCGTCCATTTTCGCCAAAGGCGAGGGTGGTTTCGGCGGCGAACGCGGCCCGAGCACCAAGTCGGTGCTGCCCGATCGCACACCGGATTTCGACGTCATCACACCGACGCTGCCGCAGCAGGCGCTGCTGTACCGGATGTGCGGCGACCGCAACCCGCTGCATTCGGACCCCGCATTCGCCCGCGCCGCAGGCTTCCCCAACCCGATCCTGCACGGACTGTGCACCTACGGGATTGTCTGCAAGACCGCCACCGACACCGTGCTCGATTCGGATGCGAGCCGGGTCACCGGATTCCGTGCGCGCTTCGCCGGGGTGCTCTACCCGGGTGAAACCCTGCGCACCCGGATCTGGCGCGAAGGCAACGAGCTGACCATCGCGGCCACCGTGGTCGAACGCGACGATGCCCCCGTGCTCGGCGACGTCACGCTGCGTTTCCTGCCCGCCTGATCAGCCCGCGGCCGTGGCGGATTCGTCTCCGGTGCGGCCGCGACGAGCGGCGAGACCCTGAACTATCAGGGCGTACAACACGATCACCGCGATCGGTGCCGCTATCGGAGCCCAGGCCAGGCGCAGCGGCAGCAGCGCCGCACCGACGGCCGCGGCGGTGAATCCGACGGCGCCGACCACCGAGGGAACCGTCGTCGGGACCACACCGATCGGCGCCGACACCGTCGCGGTGTTCAGCAGGTAGGTGGTGGCGACCAATCCCGTCGCCGCGGCGGCGAGCACACCGGTGTCGGCGGCGGCGAGCACGCCGATCGCCAGCAGCACCGCTGCCACGGCCGCGAGCCGGAACCACCAGCCCGCCGCGACCAGTATCAACGCGGGAATGCCTGCCCATGGCGTCATGAGGGTCACCGATGTCACCAGCAGCGCACCGGACAGGACGGCGAGGAAACGGATCATCGGCGCACCCGAACCGTGCGTCGGTGCTCCGGGATCAGCCGCATGACCTCATCGAGGCGCACACCATCCGGCCACGCCACGATGTCGACGCCGACGGTGCCCATGTCCCGGTACATCGACGTGCGCTCCAGCTGCCACATTCTGGCCAGCGTCGGATCGAGATGATCATGGAAGGGCGTGCCGCGCAGGACATCCACGACGACCACGACGTGCCCGCGCTTGCGCAGATCGATCAGTGCCAGCGCGAACTGGGTGTCGAGCAGGGTGGAGAAGGCGACGACGATCGCGCCGATCGGCACTGCCCCGTGCGGAGCGAGCGTGCCGGTCGTCGGGATGTGCTCGTCGCCGACATCGAGCACAGTGTCGACGATCCGATAGAACTGGCGGCGGCCGATATCGGGCCGCAGCCAGCGCGGTGACTGGCCGAGGCAGACAACCGCCGTGCGGTCACCGGCCTGCAATGTCGACTGCACCACTTGCGCCGCGCCGCGCACCGACAGCTCCAAGGACTCGGTGGCAGGCCCCGGCGCCTGCTGCGAAGTGTCCACGAGGACAACCACATCCGCGGAACGGTTGGTCAGCCGCTCGGTGACGTAGAGCCTGCCGCGGCGCGCACTTACCGGCCAGTTCACGATCCGCAGCTGGTCGCCGGGGGCGTAGGCGCGGATATCGGCGTACTCGACGCCGGGACCGAATTTGCGAGTCAGGTGGGTGCCGAGCCGTTCGGGCAGCTCGGTGCGCGGTAGCCGCATGCGCTGCGGATCGGTGATCGGATAGACGAACAGCTGACCGGCGGGCACCACCGCGGAGGCCACCGACAGTCCCGCCGGGCTGAGCGCGGAAATCCGTACCGACAGCGGATACCGACCCCAACGGTCGGCCGTCAGCGCCATCCGCAGCCCGGCGGGAGCCGTCCCGGAATCATTCGCCTCCTCGACCTCGATCCCGAGCCTTTCCACCGGTTCCGGCTTACAGCGCAGCAATGCGTGTCCGGTCTCGACGTAGGCCGCGACCGTCAGCACCACCTCCTCCGTCTCGAAACACCGCAGCGTCCCACCGCCGTCGACCTGAATCCTGGTCGGCGACTGCTGCCACGATGCGGTGGCGAGCACACCGAGCAGCGGCGCGGCAAACACCACGAGCTGCCAGCGGCCCAATACCACCGCGAGCAGCAGTGCCGAGGCCGCGCACACCGCGAGCATGAACACCAATGGCGCAGGCCGCCACTGTAATTCGACCTCGACGGTCGTGCTCGCGTCGCGATGTCTCATGTCACCGAAGCGCGCGGAACCGGAAGGCGGCGCAACAGCTCGCCGATGACGTCCTCGCCGCGGATCCGGCGCACCCACATCTCCGGGCGCAGCGTGATCCGGTGCGCCATCGCGGGAATCGCCAGCGCTTTCACATCCTCCGGAATCACGTAGTCCCTGCCGAGCAGCAAGGCTCGTGCCCGCGACATCTGCACCAGGTCGAGTTCGGCGCGCGGGCTTGCACCCACCTCCACCTGCGGATGCCCGCGGGTGGCGGTCGCGAGCGCGACGACGTAGCCGACCACATCGGGGTGCACCGTGACGAACTCCACCGACTGCCGCATTTCCAGCAGCCCGTTCGCGTCCACCACCTGCCCCACCGTCGGCGGTGTCGAGCCACGCTCCAGACGGCGGCGGATCATCTGCGTCTCGTCGTGCTCGGAGAGATAACCGAGCCGCAGCTGGATCGCGAACCGGTCCAGCTGCGCTTCCGGCAGCGGGTAGGTGCCCTCGTACTCGATCGGATTGTCGGTCGCGAGCACAACAAAAGGCTGTGGCAGCAAATAGGTTTCGCCATCCATGCTGACCTGGCCCTCGGCCATCGCCTCCAGCAGCGCCGCCTGTGTCTTCGGCGGCGTCCGGTTGATCTCGTCGGCGAGCAGCAGATTGGTGAACACCGGCCCACGCCGGAAAGTGAACCGGCCCGAGGTCATGTCGTAGATGGTCGACCCGAGCAGATCCGCGGGCAACAGGTCCGGCGTGAACTGCACGCGGGTGAATTCCAGCCCGAACGCGGCGGCGAAAGATCTGGCGATGAGCGTTTTGCCGAGACCGGGTAGGTCCTCGATCAGGACATGACCACCGGACAAGACGGCGATCATGATCAGCTGCAACTCGTCCCGCTTGCCGACGATGACCCGGGACAACTCCCGAAGCACCGCCTCGCTGCGCTGGACCGTCGCGTCCATCGGCATCGTCATTTGACTTCCCGCACTTGCCTCAACCCATTCATTCTCTGTAGACGGCAATTAATTGGGCATGATCGGGGCCCTACGCGGTTACACACGCTGCCTCCTCCAGTCCTGACCTCTCATGCCAGAGTTCGATGGGCATGATCGGGGCCCTACGTGGTTACACACGCTGCCTCCTCCGGGCCTGACCTCTCATGCCAGAGTTCGATGGGCATGATCGGGGCCCTACGTGGTTACACACGCTGCCTCCTCCGGACCTGATCCCTCATGCCACGCATTACATCCCCTGTAGCCGACGCAGGATCTCATCCAGCGCCGCCCGCCCAGGTGCGCGAGTCGTCTGATCGCGCAAGGCCGAGTTGGCCGGATCCACCCAGCGCCACAGTTCCGGGCCGAACTGCAGTATTCCGGCGGCCTCAGTCGCCCTGCGGTTCTTCGCGACCCGCAGACCGGTGGACAACTCGAACTCCTTGGCCAGCAGCGGCCGCAAGTGCCGATCCCATTCGGCACGGGTCCCGTCGGCCCGGTCGGCAAGCATCTCCGCCCTGGCGTGCCAGTGGTACAGCATCTCCGCAGGGCCGTTCTCGATGTTGTCGGTGTCGCTGTGGTCGCTGTGGTCGCTGTGTGCAGGCTTGGCGCGCAGCGACCAGATCAGCTGGAAAAGCGCGAGCGCGACCGGGACTCCGGCCAGCATCAGCATGGCTTCGCGCGCCTTGCCGAAGGTGACGAGCTCGATCAGCACGACAACCGCGGCCGCGCCGAGCACGATTCCCATACGATTCATACCCGCACCTCACCTTGCAGATCGGCGAGCACAATGCGCAGCAGCTGTTCGGCTCGCATCCGCTGCCATTCGAGCATCGAGTGCGGGCTGAATCTGGCCTCCTCGAACAGTGCGACCAGTTCCCGTGCGGATGCGTCGTGCAGCGCACCGCGTTCGAAGGCGCGCGCCAGCACCTCCATCGGGGTGTCCGAGGCCAGCGGCGCGGCAGCGCGATCGAAGGACAGGCCGTGCTCCATCGCGACGTAGCAGGCAATGATCGCGGTACGTGGGTCCTGGCCCGGCGCATTCATCGCGGCAAGGCCCATTTCGGCGGCCCGCGCCAGTGAGCCGGCCTCGGTCGGCGCGGCCGGGGCAGGTGGCGGTGCCACCGGAACCGGTCGGTGCCGGACCGCCACCGCGACCACCACCAGGCCGATGATGGCGACGGCGACCAGCACGATAGCCGCGACCGTGGCCAACAGCAGCGCGGTGCCGGTCAGTTGGGAGGCCGGCCCCGACGGGTCGGCGGGTGTGGTGACAACTTGTTCGGTCGGTTCGGCGGAGCCGGTGGGGGGCGGCGGCTGCTCGGCGCCACCTTCACGGCCGACGCCGACGAAGAAGACCGCGGACGCCGCCGCGATCACCAATGAAAGACCTGCCAGCACGGCAAGCACCAGCAAGCCGAACCTGCCGAGCCGTCCCGGCCTGCGGTCGACGACGCGATCCGACACCGGCATGGCGAGCGGAAGCCGATGCTGACTTGCGATTACTCCGGCGATCAGAATGACGATCGAGACGGTGAGCAGCACCGGCGTCAACGCCACCGCGAGCGCCGACGGAATCGATCGGGGCTGCGCGGGCCCCGCCGTGCCCGGGATGTGTCCACGCAATGCGATCGCGGCAAACGCAACCAGCGTGATCAGCACGATCACGCGCAATATCGGCGCTCGCGCCCCGGCCACTTCGTTACCGCCACCTCTGAGTACTGCACAAAACAGCCACATAGTTACATGCCGAGCGGTCCGCGCGAGCGCGAATCGAATACTTAGGACTCCCGCCTCTCAAACTGCACCACCACAGCTCCAGCCCGATCAGCATGCGCTATCACCCCTGTTCGGACCCCATCACAAATGCCGTGGCCCAATCTTGTGGCATCGGCAAACCATCCAAAGGAGAGAAACCGCCGAGCGTAGTGAAATGGTTGCTCTGCCACTGGTCACCAACCACCATTCGACTAACGTCGATGACCACCTCAGCGCAGGACAACGCAACTGCCCGGTCGCGAACCGCTCCGCACGTTCCGCGCTCACCCGAAGCGGGCGCAGGTGTCGATGAAGTACGTCGGACGGGTTACACCACCGCTGTTGCCAGGTTGGGTGGCAATTGGATCGTGGGCAGGTCGGGTTGGGTGAGTTCGCTCAACCGGCTGGCGGTGCGCGAGATATCGGGGAGCGCAACGTCGGCGACCAGATCCGTCAGTGGCACTCGAGCCGACACGGTGAGCTGGAGGTCTGCGTCGTAGAGCACGTCGACCAGGTTCACCAGGCGCATCGCCCAGTCGGGTGGCACATCGCGTAGGCGGGGCACATCGCAGAGGGTCCAGTTCGAAAAGCGTTGGGCCAGTTGGACATAGTCCGCCGACGAGGTCGGCGTGCCGCATAGGGCACAGAAGTCGATGACAATCGATGCACCGTCGACAGCTCGAGCGTGGACGTGCCGAACGTCGATGGCTACCTCGACATCACCCGCCCCGCAGGAGGTGACCCCCGGATGGGACAGGCCTGCTTCGACCTCGCCCGCCGCCGGACGGACCAAGTATCGGCCCGCGACGAATCCGGTTGGTGCGCCCTCGTGCGAGGCGCGGGTGCGGTAGTCGAGCGGGCCGTCGACCGAGACGACATCCAGGTGGGCGACGATACGGTCGATGGTCGGCACGAAGCGGTCGTGGAACAGCGGGTTGGGCAGCAGCTCCTGCGGCGGATAGTTCGACGTCACCACCAGCACGATGTGCCGGGCGAACAGTGCGTCGAGGGTTCGGGCTATCAACATCGCATCACCGATGTCGTGCACATGGAATTCGTCGAAGCAGACCAGGTCGGCGTCACCGAGCAGGGTGTCGATGGCGCGATCGATGGCCCCGGATGCGGCAAGGGTCGTGTGCAACTGGGCGAAGAAAGTGTGGAAATGGAAGCGGCGCTTGCGATTCGATGTGACACTCGCGAAGAACCGGTCCATCAGCATTGTCTTCCCGCGACCGGGCCTGCCGTGCAGGTAGATCCCCCGGTGACGCTTGACCGGGCGGCCGCGCCGATCGACGAGTTCACCGAGTCGAGCGGCAACCCGCAGCTGGTCGGCATTCAATTCGATCGCACTGGTATCCACAACATCCTCCTGATCCTCTACAGTTGTAGAGGATCAGGAGTTGTATCCGCCAGAGAAGGTGACGATGTCCACAACCGACCGACGCGCACTAATAGTCGACGGCGCCATCGATGTGATTGCCACCCGAGGCATCCGAGCCCTCACCCACCGGGCCATCGACACCGCGCTCGACCTGCCCGCCGGATCCGCTTCATACTACTTCCGCACCAAACGCGCACTCATCGAAGCGATCACCGACCGCATCACCAGCCGCTCCCGCACAGACTTCCTCGCCGCCCGGATCGCCGACATCCGTTTCATAGACCCGCAATCCGCCAACGCACAATCCGCCGACGTCCGGTCCGAAGCCGCAGCATCCGCCGCTGCTCCAGCGCAGCACCTCGATGAACAACCCGAGGAGAGTTTCGCGGCGGGAGCCGATCACGCGGGCAGTGTGGAACAGACACGGCTGCACCAGGCAGATGGCGCACAGCCGGACGAGCCAACTCCCACCGCGCAGGGCACACCGCCAATCGACACCGGCGACATCGCCCGCGCTATCGCGACATGGCTCGACCAGCTACTCGCCGACCGCCGCAATCACCTCATCGTCCGGCATGCGCTGCTCATCGATCTGCTGGCCGATCCTGATCTGCATCCCCGGCTGGTGCACAGTCTGTTCTCCGTCGAACGCGCACGAGACCTCTTCCACGCCTTGGGTTTCGCGGACCCCGCGGCGGCTGCAGCCGATTTCGTAGCCGTCATCGAGGGGGCGGTGTTCGATCGCTTCGCAGGAGCCCGCAGTCACCTACCAGCGCGAACACCGGAGAGCGTCGACCAACTCACCGCACTGCTGTCGCGCTACCTCAGCAGTCGACAAGATTCGACATAGCGTCCTGCTGCTCGTTGCGGACGTCTGCGAGCATTCGTGTGCGCGCGAGCTCGGCGGGGACTGCTCCGAATCACAGGAGTCCGAGTGCGGCGCCGAGGAGCTAGTGATTCCAACCGCGTTCGCTGTAGGTGCTTCCAGAGAAATAGGCGCGGATTCCGGCCAGTGGGTAACGGATAAGTGTGTCCTCGGGCAGTGCGTCGAGTGGGAACCAGCGCAGTTCGTAGGACTTGTCCGGTTCGCGATTGACCGGGTCGCCGATCCAGCGCAGCACCTCGAAAAACAGGCCGAGGCGGGCTTCGCGACCGGAGCCGATCACATGGGCGACGTGAAAGAGTCGAAGGTCCGCAGGGTCGATGACGATGCCGACCTCCTCGTGCGCCTCACGCGCCGCCGCGACGGCCACGGACTCACCCGCTTCGAGCTTGCCGGCGGGCAGATGCCACAGGCCGTCGAACTCGTCGTCGCTACGTCGCTTGCTGAGCAACAGCTCACCGTCACGGATGACCAGGATATGAGCGTCGACAAGGTGCCGGTCGGTCATCGAACTCCTCCCAGGGCAGATCGGTCTACCCTGCGGCATGACCGCTACAACCATCAAGGTACCGAAGGCAACCCGCGACAGGCTGCATCGGCCAGCGGCAGCCCACGGGTTGACGCCGGCACAGCAGACCGACAGGCTGATCGACGAAGCTGCGGCGAGACCACGCCCGACAACCGGCGGGTACCGCAGCAGCGGACCACTCACCGCCGAGGAAATCGGTACCGAGCTCGCCCGAGGTTTCGGCGAGTGACGGCGCTCATCGTCGATACCAGGCGACATCCTGGCTGCATTCGATCGGCAGGCATGGCTGGTCGCCGGGATAGCGGCAGACAATATCCCGCATCCCGGCGACGGCCATGCGATCCCGGTCAACGCCGGGATCAGATCAGTTCGCGCTGAGCACCAGACCCGAGGTTGGTACCCCGGTGCCCGCGGTGACCAGGATGTTCTCCAGATCCTGGACCGGGTTGACGGAGGTGCCACGGATTTGGCGGACGGCCTCGGCGATGCCGTTCATGCCGTGGATATAGGCCTCGCCGAGTTGGCCGCCGTGCGTGTTCAGTGGGAGGCGGCCGCCCACTTCGATGGCTCCGTCGGCGATGAAGTCCCTGGCCTCGCCGCGACCGCAGAAGCCGAGTTCCTCCAGTTGCATGAGGACGAACGGGGTGAAGTGGTCGTAGAGGATGGCGGCTTGCATATCGTCGGGGCGTAGCCCGCTCTGCGCCCACAGCTGGGCACCGACAAGGCCCATCTCCGGTAGACCTGTCATGGCGTCGCGGTAGTAGCTGGTCATCACGTATTGGTCGGCACCGGAACCCTGTGCGGCGGCGGCGATTACGGCCGGACGCTGCGGAAGATCGCGGGCGCGTTCGGCACTGGTGACAACGATCGCCACCCCGCCGTCGGACTCCTGACAGCAGTCGAGCAGATGCAGTGGTTCGGCGATCCAACGCGAATTCTGATGCTCTTCCAGCGTGATCGGTTTGCCGTAGAAGAAGGCGTTCGGGTTCACCGCGGCATGCTTGCGGTCGGCGACGGCCACCCGGCCGAAGTCCTCGCTCGTCGCGCCGTACACATGCATGTAGCGGCGGGCGACCATGGCCACCTGGGCGGCCGGTGTGCCCAGCCCCTGCGGATAGGACCAGCCCGCGTCGATGCCCGATGAGGTCGGTGCGGTGGCCAGCGCCGTGGAGAACTGACCGAAGCGCGACACCGAGCGCTCGTTGAACGCCCGATAGGCGACGACGACGTCGGCGACGCCGGTGGCCACCGCCATCGCCGCCTGCTGGATGGTGGCGCACGCCGCGCCACCGCCGTAACCGATGTGGCTGAAGAACTTCAGCTGTGGAATCCCGACGGCACGCGCGACCGCGGCCTGGGTGTTGGTGTCCATGGTGAAGGTCGTCAGGCCGTCGACATCGGCGGGCGTGAGGCCCGCATCGGCGAGCGCCGCGGTCACTGCCTCGGCGGCCAACCGCAGTTCGCTGCGCCCGGAGTCCTTGGAGAAGTCGGTGGCGCCGATCCCGACGATGGCCGCGCGGCCCGAGATACCTTGCTCAGTCATTCGAACCCCGATAGGAGATAACGGCTTTCGCCGTAATATGGTCGCCGAGGCTGTCCTTGCCGACGATGTCGATGTGGACCTCGTCGCCTGCCACCTCGGTCACCGTGCCGGAAAGGGTCAGGGTGTCACCGGAATACAGCGGAACACCCAGCCGCAGCGCAATCGACTTCACGATGGCGCGCGGACCGGCCCAATCGGTGACGAAGCGCTGCACCAGCCCGGTGTCGGTGAGGATATTGACGAAAATGTCCTTGGAACCGCGGGCTATCGCCTTGTCCCTGTCGTGGTGGACATCCTGAAAATCCCTGGTGGCCAGGGCCGTGCTGACCACAAAGGTCGGGTCGGCCTCGATGACCAGCTCCGGCAGCACGGTGCCTACCTGCACGGCGGTCATGCACACACCCGCCAGACCGGCAGCACGGCCTCGTCGTCGAGCTTGTCGAACTCGACCTCGACCGGCATCCCGATCTTCACTTCGGCCGGGTCGATGCCGCGCAGTTCACCGAGCATGCGCACGCCTTCCTCCAATTCGACGAGCGCCACAACGAACGGCAGCTGCCGACCGGGCACTTTCGGAGCGTGATGCACGACGTAGCTGAATACCTCGCCGCGTCCCGAGGCCACCACATAGTCGGTCTGCTCGGACTTGTCTTTCCAGATCGCCGGGATCGGCGGGTGTCGCAGCGTGCCGTCGGGCAGCTGCTGGATGCGCAGCTCGCCTGCTTTGGTGCCTTCCCAGAAGAACTCGGTGTCCCAGGAGACCAGCGGCTTGACGCGGGCCCCCTCGGGTTCTTTCGGTGCGGCGCCGGTGCCGGGCGCGAACTTCAACAGCCGGAAGAGCATCTCGGCGACGACCTCGTCGCCGACCTGCCAGCTGGTCTGGAAGGTGACGAACCAGCCCTCCCCCAGCGCGGTCCGCTTGGGGCCGCGAATCTCGGCAAGCCTGCTCGTCACCGAAACCTGCTCACCGACGGTGAGATACCGGTGGTAGGTCTGCTGGCAGTCGGTGGCGACCACCGAGGTGTAGCCCGCGCCGTCGAGCAGTTCGGTGACCTTGGCCATCGGATCGTCGTCCGGGCGCGAACCGTTGAGCCCGAACATCGTCCACACCTGGGCCATGGCAGGCGGTGCGACAGCGCCGGGGAAACCTGCGGCCCGTGCGGCTTCTTCGTCGACGTAGATGGGATTGGCATCCCCGAGCGCCTCGACCCAGTTATTGATCATCGGCTGGTTCACCGGGTCACGCCCAGGACGTGGCGCGCAGTCCCCGGCCGCGATGATGTGCTCGGCGGCGGCGGTAATCGCTTCCGGAGTCATGGTTTCCGGCACGCGCGGCTCCTTTGGTTGTTCACTATCGCGGTACTCGCGGCAACTGCAGCCCGGACGAGGCGACCAGCTCGCGCATCACCTCGTTGACGCCACCGCCGAAGGTCACCACCAGGTTCTGTTTGGTTCTGCGGTCCAGCCAGGTCAACAATTCGGCGGTAGCCGGATCGGCGGGATCGCCGTAGCGGCCGATGATTTCCTCGGCGAGCCGGCCCGCCTCTTGCAGCGATTCGGTGGAGAACACCTTGGTCGCCGACGCATCGGCGATCACCGTGGCCTGGTCACCGTCGACGGTGGCTGCCACCTGCCAGTTCAGCAGCTCGTTCAGCCGGACCATGGCGTGGATACGGCCGAGCGAACGGCGCACGTCGGCCTCGGCGAGCACACCGCGCGGCTGCGCCCAGTCGCGCACCTTGTCGTAGAGCTGCTCGATCTTGCCCGACGGGCCGAGGCTCACCCGCTCATGGTTGAGCTGGGTGGTGATCAGCTTCCACCCTCGGTTCTCCGCGCCGACCAGCATGTTCGCCGGGACGTGGACATTGTCGAAGTAGGTGGCGTTGGTGTGGTGGGCGCCGTCGCAGGTGATGATCGGGGTCCAGGAATAACCGGGGTCGGTGGTGTCGACGATCAGGATCGTGATGCCGCGGTGCCGCGACTCGACCGATCCGGTCCGACACGCCAGCCAGACGAAGTCGGCTTCGTGCGCACCGGTGGTGAAGATCTTCTGCCCGTTGACGATCCAGTCGCCGGACTCGTCGCGCACGGCACTGGTCCGCAGCGAGGCCAGGTCGGTGCCCGCTTCGGGTTCGGAGTAACCGATCGCGAAATGGATATCGCCGGAGAGGATTCCGGGTAGGAACTTGGCCTTCTGCTCGTCGGTGCCGAACTGTTGCAGCGTCGGCCCGACGGTCAACAGTGTCACCAGCGGCAGCGGCACATCGGCGCGGACCGCTTCATTGAAGAAGATCTGCTGCTCCATCGGACCGAAGCCCTGGCCACCGTATTCCTTGGGCCAGCCGACACCGAGCCAACCGTCCGCGCCCATCCGGCGCACCACCGCGCGGTAGGCGTCGCCGTGTCGGTTGACCGCCATCTCGGCTTCCTCTTCGGGAGTCACGAGATCGGCGAAGTACGAACGCAATTCATCGCGCAGCTTGCGCTGCTCCGCGGTCAGGTCGATGAACATCTGGCCCCCAATCGATCGAGTCGGAACGATTCGCCGCCGAGCCAGCGCGCGATGTCCTTGGCCTGCGAGTAGTAGCGGTGCATCGGGTGGGTGATGTCGACGCCGAGGCCACCGTGCAGGTGATGACACTTCTGCATGGCTGCGGGCAATTCCGACGCCACGGTGTAGGCCAGGACATCGAGATCGTCGTCGATCCGCTCCTGGTGTGCCTGGCCGGGATCATCGTGCGCCAGCGCCCAGTTCGCCGATACGGCGGCGGCGTGCAGGGTGCGCGAGACGACATACAGATCGGCGATCTGCTGCGCCACCGCCTGGAATTCGGCAAGCGGTCTGTTGAACTGTCTGCGCGTGCGGACATGTTCGGCGGTCAAGACGAGCGCGCCCTTCAGCAGCCCGTCCGCGATGGAGCCGATCGACGCGACCGCGAGCCGGTGCAGCTGTGCGACGCCGCCGGGCAGCAGCCGCTCGGCCGGAATCTCGACATTGTCCAGGCGCACACTGCACTCGGGAATGCCGCCGGACACCGGTGACGGTGTGAGCGTGATGCCCTCGGCATCCGATTCGACAAGCGCGATACCGGAATTGGTGGGAATCAGCAGCCAGCGCGCAAGGTCTGCGTAGGGCACCGCCACCTTGTGGCCGGTAATGCGCACCGAACCGCCCTCGGTGACCGCCGTGGTTTCCGGCTTGACCACAAACGGGTTGGCCGGCTCGCTCAACGCCGCGGTGAGCACGGCGCCCTTGGCCACCTCGGGGAACACCTGCTCGGCAACGCTCTCGGGCAACGCGTCCAGCAGCGCAAGCAGCCCGAAACCGAGCGTCGAGACGGCGGGCACCGCCACCGCGTCGGTGGCCAGTTCGGTCAGCAGCACCGCTACTTCCGGCAGGCCCATGCCATCACCGCCGAAGCGCTCCGGCAAGGCGACCGACAGCAATCCGCTGTCGACGAGCTTCGGCCACAGCTCGATATCGCGTGCCGGTTCATGCTCCAGCAAACTCACGACGACCTCGGCCACGGCGTCCTGGCCCTCGTCCCTGGTGAAGTCCACGCTTTTCTCCCAGTTGACTTGTCGACTAGCTGTCCGTGTCGCGGGGTAGTCCGAGGATCCGCTCACCAGCCACGGTCAGCAAAATCTGCTCGGTTCCCCCAGCGATCGACAAACAGCGTGTGAGCAGGAACTCTTTTGCCACTTCCGAGTCCTGCGCACCGATAGCACCTGCCGTCTCCACGGCGAATTCGGCGACCGCCTGGCGATGGCGGACACCGACGAGTTTGCGCACGCTGCTCTGCGCACCGGGATCGCCACCCGCCAGCATCCGCACTGCGGCGCGCTGCTCGAGCAATAGTCCAGCGATCGCGTCGGCGACGAAGCCGCCGAGCCGATCGTTCAGCAGCTCTGCCCCGGGTCCGGTCGCGGGCAGCTTGGCGATGAGCTCCTCGAGCACCGGCCCGATTCCGTTGCCGCCCATGGCGACCCGCTCGGTCGACAGGGTGGAGCGGGCGATCTTCCAGCCGTTGTTCAGCGCGCCGACCAGACCGTCGTCGGGAACGAAGACATCATCGAGGAATACCTCACTGAAGCGCGCCTCACCGGTGATCTGCACGAGCGGGCGCACCTCGAGTCCCGCGCTGTGCATATCGACGACGAAGTAGCTGATGCCACGATGCTTGGGCAGTTCGGCGTCGGTGCGGGCCAGGCAGATCGCCCAGTTTGCCTTGTCGCCCAACGATGTCCACACCTTCTGGCCGCGCAGCACCCAGCCGCCGTCGACCTTCTTGGCGGTGGTGCGCAGGGCGGCCAGATCCGAACCGGCTCCCGGTTCGCTGAAGAGCTGACACCAGACGACCTCACCGCGCAGCGTCGGCCACGCGAAGCGTTCGATCTGCTCCGGTGTGCCGTGCTGCAGCAGGGTGGGCACCGCCCAGCCGCCGATCGCCAGGTCCGGCGATTCCAGCCCGGCGCGGCGCAGTTCCTCCGAAATCACCAGCCCCGTCATCGGATCCGCGCCACGACCATAGGGCGCGGGCCAGTGTGGCATGACGAGCCCGGCCTCGACCATGGCGTCGCGTCGCTGCTCGGCGGGCAGCGCGGCGATACGGGCCACCTCGGCGGCCAGTTCGTTTGTGCTCGCGTCGTCGACGGCGACACCGTCGACAGTGTTCAATTTGCTGTCTTCGTGGTCACGCTCCGCTACCGCCTCCGGGTCCGTCGCTCGCGCCGCGGCGAAAACCCGGTCCGCTCCGGTGGTGCGGCGGCGGCCCGCGCGGGTCAACTCGGTCACTCGGGCCCGCCAGCGGGCCGAACCACCGAGCAGTTGCCGCAGGGCGATCGCACGGCGCAGATAGAAGTGCGCGTCGTGCTCCCAGGTGAATCCGATGCCACCGAGCACCTGGATGCAGTCCTTCGCGGTCTCGACCGCGGCATCGAGGGAAATGGTCGCGGCAATCGCGGCCGCGATCGGCAGCTCGGCCCCGCCTTCGTCCACCGCGGCAGCGGCGTCGGCCGCGACGGCACGGATCAGCTCGGCCCGGCACAGCATCCAGGCGCAAATATGTTTGACCGCTTGGAAAGACCCGATCCGACGGCCGAATTGCTCACGCACCTTGGCGTATTCGACCGCGGTCTCCAAACACCAACCGGCCAGGCCGGCAAGCTCGGCGGCAACCAGCACCACCACGAGATCCTCGACCGGGTGCGGCGAGGCGAACACGCGCTCGGCGGGCACCCGCACCTCGGCGCAGTGCACCTTGGCCAGTGGGGTGCTGGGGTCCAACGGCGGCAGCGCTTCGACCCGCAGACCGTCGGCATCCGCCGGAATCAGGCACCAGCGCTGCCCATTCGGGGTTTGCACCGGCAGCAGCACCGCGGTTTCGGGCGCCGCGCCGAGCACCGAATCCCAGACACCGGTGAGCAGTAGCTCATCGGATGCGGCCGGTACGCTCACTGCGGATTCGACAATGAAGTCGAGCGCGACACCGCACGGCAGGTCCTCATCGATGGCGCCCTCGGTAACCAGATTCGCCAATGCCGTTGCCAGCACCGGTCCACCCACCAGATCATGCGCTGCTTGTTCGATAAGAACGGCGAGGTCGGCGACCGAGCCGCCCGCGCCGCCCGCATCCTCGGCGACCGCGACCCGGAAGATTCCGAGGTCCGCGAGCGCGGGCCAGTACGCGCGCCAGAAGTTCGTGGCGTCGTCGCGCATTGTTGCAATTGGATGCACCGATCCGGCCCATCCACGCATCGACTCCTGAACGGCTTTATGCTCGTCAGTGGTGGCGATGGTCACACTCCGTACCGCCTCTCCGGCGTGACTCCCACACCTAGAACATGTTCTAATATCCTAGCTGGGCGGAAGTCAAGAGACGAACTCGCCTTGTGGGTCGAAAGCGCACGCCAACGACCTAAAAGCAAGCCGATGGAACGACGTTTCCGGAAAGGACTCTCATCAATGGCCAGTCCCTCCCGATCCCAGCCTGCCGACTCGAGCCCGGCGGCGCGAGCGACGGCCACGGAGGCGGTAGCGGAGCGTGACCACGCAGGGGCCCGCGAACGCCGCCAATCGAATGCAGCACCGCCTACCGCGACGGTCACCACGCTCAGTGAGGACGAGCTGAGTTCGGCCGCACAGCGGGAACGCCGGAAGCGAATTCTGGATGCGACCCTGGCGCTGGCTTCCAAGGGCGGCTACGACGCGGTGCAGATGCGCGCGGTGGCCGAACGCGCCGATGTCGCCGTCGGGACGCTGTATCGCTATTTCCCCTCCAAGGTGCATCTGCTCGTCTCCGCGCTGTCGCGGGAATTCGAGCAGATCGAGGGCAAACGAAAGCCGCTGGCCGGACAGTCGCCGCGCGAACGCATGCATCTGCTGCTCACCCAGATCACCAGGATGATGCAGCGCGACCCGCTGCTCACCGAGGCCATGACCAGAGCCTTTATGTTCGCCGACGCGTCGGCGGCCGCCGAGGTCGACCGGGTCGGCAAGGTGATGGATCGGGTGTTCGCACGTGCCATGAACGACGGCGAGCCCACCGAACACCAGCTGGCGATTGCGCGGGTCATCAGCGACGTGTGGCTTTCCAACCTGGTGGCCTGGCTGACCAGGCGCGCCTCGGCGACCGATGTCACCGAGCGCCTGGAATTGACGGTCGATCTCCTGCTGGGCGAGAACCGCAAGTAACGGCGGGGCCCGCACCCGGACGAGCGCGGATCCAGTTGATTCCAGGCAACTCCGCCGGGCGGGCTCACCACCACCGGGAGCACCTGAGCGCGAGTCGGCCGAAGTGAGCCAGCCCACGCTGGAAGTTGGGTAAAAGCACGCCAGCTGGGCAAATCCACCAGATGGTCGATAAGCCAGGACGCAATCGTGCGCACGCACACCGGCGCGCGTATGTGCGGCAAATTAAACACAGTATTGTTCACCGCGCCCCTGAAAAAACTCCTCCGATCACTAGGTTGGATGCGTGAGCGCACAGGATCTGCCACTTGAACTTCGCCGTGCATTGTCGACGGTTGCGCGCGTGCCACGGCTGTTGGTCGCATCGGACTACGACGGGACGATCGCGCCCATCGTGTCCGACCCGACGAAGGCTTTTCCCCACCGGGAATCGGTGAGCGCGCTGCGCGCGCTCGCCGGCCTTACGGGAACGACCGCGGCCGTTATTTCCGGCCGCGCGCTGCGGGATCTCGCGGCACTGTCCAGACTCCCGGTCGAGGTGCAACTCATCGGTAGCCACGGCTCGGAATTCGATGTCGGCTTCGTGCATGCCATCGACAACGACGCTAAGCAGCTGCTGCAAGAAGTGCAGACCTCTCTTTCCCAGATCGCCGCGGATAACCCTGGCGCCTCGGTGGAGATCAAACCTGCCAGCGTCGCGTTGCATGTGCGCAATGCCAGCCCGGAAATCGGCCTCCGCGCGCTCAAACAGGTCAGGCAAGGGCCGGCCTGTTGGGTCGGTGTGCAGGTGACCGAGGGCAAGGAAGTCATCGAGCTCGCGGTGATCCAGACGGACAAGGGTGTCGCGCTCGATACCGTCCGACACCAGGAGGGCGCGTCCGCCGCGGTGTTCTTCGGCGACGACGTCACCGACGAGAAGGCCTTCCGCATGCTCTCGGGCCCCGATGTCGGCATCAAGGTCGGCAAGGGCGAGAGCACGGCCAAGTTCCGGGTCGACAACACCGAGTGCGTGTCCTGGGCGCTGGCCTTCCTGCTCGAAGAGCGACGCACCTGGTTGGCGGGCGCGAGCGCGCCGCGCATCGAGCGTCTGACCATGCTGTCGAGTCCGCGCTCGGTCGCGCTGCTGACGCCGGACGCAACGGTCACCTGGTTCTGCCATCCGGAACCGGATTCGGCGGCGGTGTTCGCACACCTGCTCGGCGGACCCGACGCCGGCCACTTCACCATCGCTCCGGAACGGCCGGGGCTGCCGCTCTCGCAGCGCTACATCGACGGCACCATGACCGTCGAAACCCGTTGGGCCAGCCTGCAAGTGGTCGACTACCTGCCGCACGACGTCGCGCCGACCAGGACCGACCTGACCCGGGTGATCACCGGTGACGCCAAAGCGGTCGTCACCTTCGCACCGCGACCGGAATTCGGCCAGGTGCCGGTGACCATCGAATGCGAACCGACCGGGCTGCGCGTGCTCGGCACCAACGACCCGATGGTGCTGCGCTCCCCCGGCGTGGAATGGGAGATCCAGACCGACGGCATGCACAGCTCGGCGCGCGCCGTCGTCGATCCGTCGGACGGTCCGATCGTGCTGGAAATGCGCTGTGGCACGCAGGATCTCGCGCCCGCCATGACCAGCGAGCCGGAACGACGAAGGGACGCAGAGGATTACTGGGCCCAGTGGGCGGCCAAGCTCGAATTGCCGCCGCTGAAGCCGGATCTGATGAAGCGCTCCGCGCTCACCCTGCGCGGGCTCGTGCACGCCCCGTCCGGTTCGATCCTGGCCGCCGCGACCACCTCGCTGCCGGAGGACATCGGCGGCGTGCGCAACTGGGACTACCGCTACTGCTGGCTGCGCGATGCCTCACTGACCGCACAGGCGCTGGTTTCACTCGGCTCACTCACCGAGGCGGAGGAATTCCTCGGCTGGGTGCACCGGGTGCTCGAGACCTTGCCGGGCCCGGAGCGCCTGCACCCGCTGTACACGTTGTACGGCGAGACCCTGCCGCCCGAGGCGTCGATCGATCAGCTCCCGGGTTATGCGGGATCGCGGCCGGTGCGCGTCGGTAACGCCGCGAATATGCAGGTGCAGCTGGACGTTTTCGGTCCGATCGTCGACCTCATCGCGTCGCTGGCCCATGGCCGCGAGCACAAGGGGATCACCGATCCGGCGCACGCGCTGCCGGATGCCGACTGGGAGCTGGTGCACGCCATGGTTTCCGCGGTGCAGCGGCGCTGGCAGGAACCCGACCACGGCATCTGGGAGATCCGCGGCAACCCGCGCCACCACGTGTATTCCAAGGTGATGGGTTGGTTGACCATCGACAGGGCGATCACGTTGGCACAGAAGTTCGATCGGCAGATCGATCCGGTCTGGGTCACATTGCGCGACATCATCGCCGACGAGGTCAAGACCAAGGGCTGGAACGAAGAGGTCCAGTCCTACACCGCGGCCTACGACGGCACCGACCTGGACGCGGCCACACTGCACATCGGTCTCAGCGGGCTCATCGATCCTTCCGATCCCCGGTTCGCGGCGACGGTCGTTGCCACCGAGGCCGAGCTGCGCAGCGGCTCGACCGTGTACCGGTACCACCACGACGACGGCCTGCCCGGCGGCGAGGGTGGCTTCCATCTGTGCGCGGCCTGGCTGGTCGAGGCGTATCTGCTGATCGGCAAGCGCTCGGACGCCGAGGCGCTGTTCGCCCAGCTGGTCGACGTCGCGGGCCCGACCGGCCTGCTCAGCGAGGAGTACGACCCGGTGGCCGAACGCTCGCTCGGCAACCACCCGCAGGCCTACAGCCATCTCGGCCTGCTGCGTTGCGCCCAGCTGCTCGGCAAGCCGGTGGAGGCGCTCGTCTAGCCGCTTCGACAACCACATAACCCGGGCCCGCGAACGATTCCCTGTTCGCGGGCCCGGCTCGTATTCGAGTGATGCAGGAAACACCGACTCGTGCTCAGCGGGGACTCTTGCTAAAGTAAAACGGTAACGATTTCCATTATGATCTAGAGCACTGCCGCCAGCGACTACTTGCGGGTCGGTCGGAACACAGCGCTGCGAGATCCAGAGCGCCGCCAGGAGTACCCCGCGTGAGATCCCGAATTGCCATGAAATTCGCCGGCATCAGCGTGGGAGTGGCCACCGCACTCGCCCTCACCGCGTGCGGCGCCTCGAAGGACTCCGACAAACCGAGTGTCGTCGCATCGACGAATGTGTGGGGTGGCATCGCCGCGACCATTGCAGGGCCGGACGCCACAGTGACAGCCATCGTCAGCGATCCGTCGGCCGATCCGCACTCCCACGAGACCTCCGCGGTGGAGTCCGCAAAGATCAGTGATGCAGATCTGGTCGTCTACAACGGCGGCGGCTACGACGAGTTCATCGAGAAAGCCGTATCCGGCAAGAGCAAGCGCACCGTCGACGCCTTCGAATCCCGCACCGACAAGAGCGACGAGAACGAGCACGTCTTCTACGACCTGAGCACCGTCGGTACGGTCGCCGACCGAATCGCCGCAGCACTCAGCGAGATCGACGCGGCGCACGCCGCCGCCTACACCGACCGCGCCGCGGTGTTCAAGAGCCGGCTGGGCGCGATCACCGCCATCGCCACCAAGATCGCCGCCGAGCACCCGAAAACGCCAGTGCTGCAGTCCGAACCGCTCGCGCATTACCTGCTCGTCGCCGCGGGCGCCGCGGATCTGACCCCGCACGAGTTCCAGGAAGCGATCGAGCAGGAGACCGATCCGGCCCCCGCCGCCGTCGCCGCGACCCAGGATCTGCTGACCGGCAAGAAGGTCCGCGCCCTGGTCTACAACGTGCAGACCCAGGACAAGATCACCAAGAATCTGCGCTCGTTGGCGGAGTCTGCGAGCCTCCCTGTCGTCGAGGTGACCGAAACGCTGCCCGCGGGTGTGGATTACATTCAGTGGCAGACCGATAACGCCCAGGCTCTCGCCGCGGCGCTGCGATGATGTCGCCGGGGGCTGAGCCGATGCGGCCATGGACCATACCGATGTCGCCGAGCACCGCGCTGATGCGGCCGGTGGCCGAGCCTGCGCCACCAGGGGCGAGCCCGATGCGGGCGGAGATGTGCCGAGATGAGTGAGGGAACCGCGCTGACCGAACATGCCGAACCGGTCGAACGGCGGTTGCCGTCGCGGATGGCCAACGATGAGGCCGCCGTCCATCTCGACGCCGCGCGGATGTCGTTCGGCGACCGCACGCTCTGGCAGGGACTGGATCTCGACATTCGGCAAGGCGAATTCGTCGCGGTGCTCGGGCCGAACGGATCCGGCAAGACCTCGCTGCTGAAGGTGCTGCTCGGACAGCTCGCCCTCAGCTCGGGAACCGCCGAAATCGCAGGCGCGCCCGCCCGCGCGGGCAATCCCGACATCGGCTATGTGCCACAACAGAAGACCATCGACGCAGGCGTGCAGCTGCGTGGCGTCGACCTGGTCGGACTCGGCGTCGACGGACACCGCTGGGGGCTGGGGCTGCGCGGGCGGGCGGCACGCAAGCGCAAGGTCGCGGCCGCCATCGCCGACGTCGGCGCCGAGAAATTCGCCTACGCGCCACTGGAATCCATGTCCGGCGGCGAACAGCAGCGGCTGCGGGTTGCGCAGGCGCTGGTCGGCGATCCCAAGGTGCTGCTCTGTGACGAGCCGTTGCTCAGCCTGGACCTGGCCAATCAGCGGCTGGTGTCCGAGCTGATCGATCGGCGCAGACGCACCCACGACACCGCGGTGCTGTTCGTGACGCACGAGATCAATCCGATTCTGCCGCTGGTGGATCGGGTGCTGTACCTGGTGGACGGGAAGTTCCGGATCGGAACGCCGGAAGAGGTGATGACTTCGGCGGTGCTGTCGGAGCTGTATCAGACCGAGGTCGACGTGCTGCGGGTACGCGGCAGGCTGGTCGTGGTCGGCACCGGAGACACGATGGACGCGCTCGGCGCGGCCGGCGCCCAGCATTGCCACGGCGCCGCGCCATCCGAGCCCGAGTCGCGGCTTTCCGCAACCGAGACCGAGCCGAGCGGGGTTCGTGCGTGATCGACAAACTCTCGGGTGTGGTGTCGAAGATGTTCGACTTCTCCACCACCGTGAACCTGCTGTCCTACTCCTTCGTCCAGCAGGCGGTGCTGGCCGCTGCCCTGCTCGGGTTGCTCGCGGGCGCCATCGGCCCGCTGATCATCAGCAGGCAGATGTCCTTCGCGGTGCATGGCACCAGCGAGCTGTCGCTGACCGGTGCGGCCGCCGCCTTGCTTGCCGGGATCGGGGTCGGCCTCGGCGCGATCGTCGGCTCCGTCGTGGCCGCGGTGCTGTTCGGCGTGCTCGGAACCAAAGCACGGGAACGTGATTCGGTGATCGCGGTGGTGCTGTCGTTCGGGCTCGGGCTCTCGGTACTGTTCCTCTGGCTCGGTCCCGAACGCGCCGGATCGAAGTTCTCGCTGCTGACCGGTCAGGTGGTCAGCGTCGGCTACAGCGGCCTCGCGCTGCTGGCGACCTGCACGGTGCTGGTGCTCGCCGTGCTCGCCGTGGTCTATCGGCCACTGCTGTTCGCCAGCTCCGATCCGGAGGTGGCGCTGGCCCGCGGCGTACCGGTGCGGGCGCTGTCGGTGGTGTTCGCCGTCATGCTCGGCATCACGGCCGCGTTCGGCGTGCAGATCGTCGGGGCCCTGCTGGTGCTCGCGCTGCTGATCACCCCGGCAGCGGCGGCGGCGCAGCTGACCGCGAATCCGGTGCGCGCCACCGTGCTTGCCGTGGTGTTCGCCGAGATCGCCGCCGTCGGCGGCATTCTGTTGTCGCTCGCGCCCGGCGTTCCGGTGTCGACGTTCGTCACGACGATCTCGTTCCTGATCTACCTGATCTGCCGCGTGGTCGGGCCGCGGCGTCGCCGCGTCGCCCGGACCGCCTGAGCCGACCGAGCGCCGGACACGCGACCGCGCACCTCACACCTCGGATCGCTCGACCCGCTAGCGGTACAGCACGTTATCGGAACCGTCGCGGACACGGACCGGTCGAAACACCGGCCGGATTCTCGGCACATCTGGCGAACTCCGATTCGCACGAAGTCTGCGCGATCGACATCTCCGATGCCTGAGGGCGGGTGCCTTCAGTAGGGCTGCGGAGGTTTCGTATGCTCGACGGACGCGACCCCGAACGAATGGTGACCAACGATGATCGACTTCACGATTCCCGCCGAACTCGCCGCCGAACGCGACCGGGTACGCCAGTTCGTCATCGACAAGATCGTCCCCTTCGAGCGCGACCCGCGGCTGACCTCGCACGGCCCGACCGATGAGCTCAGGCAGGAACTCGTCGAACTGGCCCGCGCCGAGAAGCTGCTGACCGTCCAGGCCCCGGAGTCCCTCGGCGGGCGCGGGCTCACGCACATCGAGCAAGCCGTGATCTACGAGGCGGCGGGCTGGTCCACCCTCGGCCCGGTCGCCATGAACTGCGCCGCGCCCGACGAGGGCAATATGTTCCTGCTTTCCAAGATCGCCAACCCCGAGCAGGTCGAACGCCACCTCGCCCCCGCGGTTGCCGGCCACCAGCGCACCGTCTTCGCGATGACCGAGCCGGACGGCGCGGGCTCGGACCCAGGCCAGCTGGCCACCACCGCGACCTTCGACGGCGAGAACTTCACCATCAACGGCCGCAAGTGGCTGATCACCGGCGCCGACGGCGCGAAGACCTGGATCATCATGGCCAAGGTTGCGCCGAACCCGCACGTGCCGGAAGGCCCGACGCTGTTCCTGACCGACGGCGACCAGCCCGGCATCGTCATCGAGCGCACCATGAACACGATGGACCGCAACTACGTCGGCGGCCACGGCGTCGTCCGCTTCGACAACCTCACCCTGCCCCAGTCGGCACTGCTCGGCGAGACCGGCCAGGCGCTGCGCTACGCGCAGCTGCGGCTGGCCCCCGCCCGGCTCACCCACTGCATGCGCTGGCTCGGCGCGGCTGAGCGGGCACAGAGCATCGCGGTCGACTACGCCAAGACCCGCACCGCATTCGGCAAGCCGATCGGCGACCACGAAGGCGTGTCGTTCATGTTGGCGGACAACGAGATCGCACTGCACCAGTGCCGCCTGACTATCTGGCACGCTTGCTGGCTGATGGACCAGGGCGAGAAGGCGCGGCACGAAAGCTCCATCGCCAAAGCCTTCGTCTCCGAAGAACTGTTCAAGGTCGCCGATCGCTGCGTGCAGGTGCTCGGCGGCATCGGCATCAGTGACGAAACCGTAGTCGAAATGATCTTCCGCGACATGCGCGCCTTCCGCCTCTACGACGGCCCGACAGAGGTCCACAAGTACGCCATCGGCCGCAAGGTATTGCGCAGCAACTGAGCGCCCCCACTAGGCACGATGACACCTTCCGAGCGCAGCGAGATCCAGCAAAAGAGTTCGCCCCGTCTCGCTTCCGAGCCGTCGAAGCGCGTACAACAGTTCGCAAGATCCCCACAGACGCGCCCACTCGGCACGATGACGCCTTCCGAACACAGCAAGACCCAGCACCAAAGTTCGCAACCCCATCTCGCCTCCGAACCCCCGAAGCGCCGACAACAAAATCGCAAGACCCCCACAAACACGCCCACTCGGCACGATGACGCCTTCCGAACACAGCAACATCCAGCACCAAGTTCGCGACCCCCATCTCGTATCCGAACACCCGAAGCGCCGACAACAAAGCCGCAAGATCCCGACAACCGCGCCCATTCGGCACGATGATGTCTTCCGAGCGCAGCGAGACCGAGCACTAAAGTTCGCGGCCCGTCTCGCTTCCGAGCCGTCGAAGCGCATGCGACGAAGTCGCGAGTCTCGACGGCTCGGAAGCGAGACCAAGGGGGCCGCGAACACGCAGCGCCGCAGGCGCTGCCAAAACTACACAGCCCGCTGCAAATCAAACTCCATTAACATCCAGTGGCATGAGTCCGGAATTGCTCGTCGATGTCTCTGCGGGCATCGCCGTGCTCACGCTCAATCGTCCCGCTCAGCAGAACGCCGTCACGCCGGCGATGGCTGCCGAACTCAGTGCCGCGCTGGCACGCTGCGACGCCGAGGATGCGATTCGCGCGGTCGTCCTGACCGGCACGCCGCCCGCGTTCTGCGCGGGCGCCGACCTTTCCAATCGGGTGGGTGATGTCAGTGCGACCATCGAGCCGCCGCCGTGGCGGGTACGTAAACCGGTGATCGCCGCGGTGAACGGCCACGCGGTCGGTATCGGGCTCGCGCTGGCTCTCCAGTGCGATCTGCGGTACATGGCGCGGGATGCGGTGTACGGGCTCAACCAGGTCCGCCGCGGCGTGCTCGCCGACGGCTACGCGCACTGGACGCTGCCGCGGCTGGTCGGCATGGCCAATGCCGCGGACATCATGCTGACCGGCCGGACCTTCGACGGCGACGAGGCCAAGGCGATGGGCCTCGCCAACGGCTGCCTGCCCGCGGGCGAAGTGGTGCCGACCGCGCTCGCGATCGCGCACGACATCGCGAACGGGTCGGCACCGCTGCCGGTCGCGTTGTCGAAGCGACTGCTGTGGGAGGGGCTCGGTATGAGCCCGACCGTGGTCGGCCAACTCGAGGGTGACCTGAACGAGCACGTCGCCAAGAGCATCGATGGCGGCGAGGCGATGGCGGCCTTCCGCGATCGCAGACAGCCCAACTGGACCGGCAGCATCAGCGAGGAATGGCCCGCGTGGGACAGCAAGGGCGAATCCGAGCGCCCCAGCCTCGATTGACGCCTACGCGTTGCCGTTGATCGTGATCATCAGGACGAGCACGGCCCAGCAGACCATCAGGATCGTGCCGACGATGCCGAGGATGTACCCGACCATCACCTGAACACGGCCACCGTAGGCGCCGCCGGATTCCTCGATCTGGTCGAGGGCACGCTTGCCGAGAGCCCAGGCCACCGGCCCGAGCAGACCACAGCAGATCAGACTGGCCGCGCCCAGGAACAACACAGCCGTCGCATTCGGATGTTCGACCGGCTGGCCGATGGGCTGGTTGGGTATCACCACCGCCCGAATTCTACGGGGCGAGAGCCACTTTGCCGCTCAATGGCGTGCCCGAGTTTGTCGGACTGTGTCGATTCGTCGCTCAGGCGCGGCGCTGGCGGGCGATCTCGGAGAGCACCACACCCGCCGCGACCGAGGCGTTCAGCGATTCCACCGGGCCCGCCATCGGGATGCCGAGGATCGAGTCGCAGGTCTCACGGACCAGCCGCGACAGGCCCTTGCCCTCCGAACCGACCACGATGACGGTCGGCTCGCGGCCGTCGAAGTCGTCGAGGGTGGTGTCGCCGCCCGCGTCGAGGCCGACGATCTGGCAGCCTTGGGCGGCCCAATCCTTCAGTGTGCGAGTCAGGTTCGTGGCCCGGGCGACCGGGAGCCTGGCCGCGGCGCCCGCACTGGTGCGCCAGGCCACCGCCGAGACACTCGCACTGCGACGCTGCGGGATCAACACACCCTGCCCGCCGAACGCCGCCACCGAGCGGATCACGGCGCCCAGGTTGCGCGGATCGGAGATATTGTCCAGCGCCACCAGTAGGGCGGGCTCCGCCGATTCCCGCACCTTGGCGATCAGATCGTCCGGATGCGCATACCGGTACGGGGGCACCTGCAACCCGACGCCCTGATGCAAACCGTTGGCGCTCAGCCGATCCAGATCGGTGCGCGGCACCTCGAGGATGGAGATGCCCGCGTCGGCGGCGATCTTCACGCTCTCGGTCAGTCGCTCGTCGTTCTCGGTGCCGACCGCGACGTACAGCGCCGTCGCGGGAACACCGGCACGCAGGCATTCGACGACCGGATTGCGGCCGAGCACCATCTCCGGCGCGTCGTCGTTCTTGCGTCCTGCTGCGCGTCCTGCCGCACCGCGAGGACCCGGACGCCCCTTTGCCTCGGCCTTCGCCTTGGCGGCGGCCCGCTTGGCCGCGGGATGCTTGGTGCGCTCGACGGCGGGCGGCGTCGCGCCGCGCCCTTCGAGGCCGCGGCGGCGTTGCCCACCGGAGCCGACGACCGCGCCCTTCTTGGTGCCGCCCTTACGAATTGCGCCTCGACGCTGTGAGTTGCCTGCCATCAGTTCGCCTTTCCACTCTGCACCGCGCCAGGCGATGATGTTGTAGCGGCCAGCGACCATTCCGGACCGTCAGGGGTGTCTGTCACTTCGATGCCTGCGGCATGCAGCCGGTCCCGCGCGGCATCGGCGCTCGCCCAATCCTTCTCGGCGCGCGCCTGCTGGCGGCGCTCGAGCTCCGCACGCACCAGCACGTCGAGCGCATCGAGTGCGACCGAGTTGTCCTCGGGGGTGTACCAATGCGGATCGAGCGGATCGACGCCGAGAACGCCGAGCATGGCGCGCAGTTGTCCGGCCAGATCCCGGGCGGTGTCGATCGAGCCCGCCTCCAGCGCCTTGTTGCCCTCGTGGACCACGGAGTGGATCTCGGCCAGCGCCTTCGGCACGGCGAGGTCGTCGTCGATGGCAGCGGCGAACGCGTCGGTCCATTTCCCGACCGGGATGTCACCCACCCGCTCCACGACCCGATGAATGAAGGCCTCGATGCGCTGATATGACTGCGCGGCGTCGTGCAGCGCCTTGTCCGAGTACTCCAGCATCGAACGGTAGTGCGCGCTGCCGAGGTAGAACCGAAGTTCCACGGCCCGAACCTGTTTGAGCACATTCGGCACGGAAAGCACATTGCCGAGCGACTTGGACATCTTCTCGCCGCCCATGGTCACCCAGCCGTTGTGCAGCCAGTAGCGCGCGAAGCCGTCACCGGCGGCCTTGGACTGGGCGATCTCGTTCTCGTGGTGCGGGAACACCAGATCCATACCGCCGCAATGGATATCGAATTCGGGGCCGAGATAGAACTCGGCCATCGCGGAGCATTCCAGATGCCAGCCGGGGCGGCCGGGACCCCACGGCGACGGCCAGGACGGCTCGCCGGGCTTTGCGGCCTTCCACAACGTGAAGTCGCGGGGGTCGCGCTTGCCGTGGCCGAGGCTCTCGCCCTGGTGCACATCGCCGATCCGGTGACCCGACAGCTTGCCGTAGTCCGGATAGCTGAGCACGTCGAAGTAGACGTTGCCCTCCGAGGCGTAGGCGTGCCCGCGCTCGATCAGCCGCTGCATCAGGTCGGCCATCTGAGTGATGTGACCGGTGGCCCGCGGTTCCGCCGACGGCGGCAGCACACCGAGCAGGCAGTAGGCGCGATCGAAGGCCCGCTCATAGGTCGAGGCCCATTCCCACCACGGCCGGTCGGCCTCGGCGGCTTTGGTCAGGATCTTGTCCTCGATGTCGGTGACATTCCGGATGAACCAGACGTCGTAATCGTGCGCAAGCAGCCAGCGCCGCAGCACATCGAACGCAACTCCGCTGCGCACATGACCGATGTGCGGCTCACCCTGAACGGTGGCGCCACAGAGATATACCGAAGCACGGCCGGGGACCAAGGGCGCGAAATCGCGCACGGTCCGCGTGTCGGTGTCAAAGAGGCGCAGCGTCACGACCGTCGATACTAGCTGGTGTACCTGCGGGTTCACGGCCCGGCTCGGGGTGTGACCGGCCGGATGCTATACCCGCGTCTCCAGCAACGCGGTAGCCACTGCCGCGACACCCTCGCCGCGACCCGTGAGACCCAGTCCGTCCGTGGTTGTTCCGGAGACCGAGACCGGTGCATCGAGGAGTTTGCCGAGCACCTGTTGCGCCTCCGCGCGGCGCGGACCGATCTTGGGTCGATTGCCGATGACCTGCACCGCCGCATTGACGATGCCGAAGCCGGCTTCGTCCAGCAACCTACGCACTTCCTCGAGCATCGCCGCGCCGGAAACACCTTCCCACTCGGGCCTTCCGGTGCCGAACACCGCTCCCACATCGCCGAGTCCGGCCGCCGAGAGCAGCGCATCGCACAGTGCGTGCGCCGCGACATCGCCGTCGGAGTGCCCCGCGCAGCCGTCGTCGCCGTCGAAGAGCAATCCGGCCATCCAGCAGGGCCGGCCCGGCTCGACAGGGTGCACATCGCTACCGATGCCGACCCGCATGCTCACGATGTCCTCGCATCCATGCGGTCGAGCACCGCCTGCGCGAGCAGGAGATCGAGCGGAGTGGTGATCTTGAAAGCCAATGGGTCTCCGGGAATCGTGCGCACCTGGGTACCGAGTAGCTCGACGAGCCCGGCGTCGTCGGTGGCCTGGACATCGGTCGCGTAGGCAGCGCGCAACAGATCGGCAGCGAAGCCCTGCGGGGTCTGGATGGCGCGTAGGCCCGCGCGGTCGGGGGTGCCCGTCACTGCGCCGTGCGAATCGACGGACTTGATGGTGTCGACAACGGGCAGCGCGGGGACCACCGCGCGGTGGCCCGCGCGCAACTCGGCGGCGACTCGCGCGATCAGCTCGGGCGGCGTCAGGGCTCGGGCGGCGTCGTGCACGAGGAAGTAGGAGGCGTCCGGCGCTGCGCCGATGCCGGCGCGCACCGAGTCGGTGCGCTCGGCGCCGCCGACGACCACCTGCACCGAGTCCGTGGCAGGCAGTAGGGCGACGGCGCTCTCCACGAATTCGGCGGGGACCATGACCACGACTCGGTCGACCGCCCCGGAGGCGATCAGGCCGTCTACGGCCAGTCGGACCATAGGTGTGCCGCCGACTGCGACGAACGCTTTGGGCGTGCTTTCACCCAAACGAACGCCACGGCCGGCGGCAGGTACCAACGCAACGACGCAACCGCCGTTGTGTACAACATTCACGGTCAGGAAGCCGCTGCGAGAACCTCATCGAGCAGCGTCTCGGCCTTGCCGTCATCGGTGCCCTCGGCAAGCGCGAGTTCACCGACAAGGATCTGACGGGCCTTGGCGAGCATGCGCTTCTCACCCGCGGACAGACCGCGGTCCTGCTCACGACGCCACAGGTCGCGGACGACCTCGGCAACCTTGTTCACATCGCCGGAGGCGAGCTTCTCCAGGTTGGCCTTGTAGCGACGAGACCAGTTAGTCGGTTCTTCGGTGTGCGGCGCCCGCAGCACCTGGAAGACTCGATCGAGACCCTCCTGGCCAACTACGTCACGCACGCCGACATACTCGGCGTTCTCTGCGGGAACGCGCACAGTCAGGTCACCTTGGGCGACCTTCAGGACCAGATACTCTTTTTGCTCACCCTTGATGGTGCGAGTCTCGATTGCTTCGATCAGCGCCGCTCCGTGGTGGGGGTAAACGACGGTGTCTCCGACCTTAAAAATCATGTGTCCCGTGCCCCTTTCGATGTTCACAGTTTAACATGCGACTCGGTAACGGCGCGATCAACTGTGCAGGTCAGGGCCACAACGAGCACATCGCGGGGGTTGACATAACCCACCTGGTGTGCATTACGTTGTGCCAGAACGAGTTAACGACCGGCGTGATTACCACATCGGCCGATCAGTGCGGTCGGCAGCACCCGCGCAAGCCGGCGACATTCGACCGAACTGTTATCAACGACCCGCGAGTCGCGAGCCCCCGCGCCCGCCCGGTTGAGCCAACTACTACGCTCCCTAGTTACTACTCTCCCTAGCGGAGTGTGCCCGGTCGACATGGAGGGACAACCCGTGACTGCCCTGAAAGCTGTGACCGCCTCGAAGGGGGCGCGACGTCGCATGGTGACGGTTGCCGCACTCGCCGCCGGAGCGGCGCTCGCACTGTCCGGCTGCGGTGCAGGCCAGATCTCACAGACCGCGACGCAGGTCGCCGCCGTGAACGGCAACCACGCCGACATCAACAAGATCTCGCTGCGCAACGTGCACATCGTCTACCCCGGCGAGGGCTACAACAATGTGCAGGGCGGCAAGGCGCTCATCGCGCTGTCGGTCATCAACAACAGCGAGTCGGTTCCGGACGAGCTCACCAGCATCACCACCGACCTCGGCTCCGTGAAAATCACCGGTCCCGCGGGTGATGCGAAGTTCGAGATCGCGCCGCAGCAGACCGTTGTTGCGGGAGCATCCGCCGAGCACGGCGCGGCCAAGCCCGATGCCCATGACGCGGCGCCGACGACCGGGCACGGTGCGCCCGCCACCGGCGACAAGCCGTCCCAGGATCCGGCCGCCAAGCCTGCGACCATCGAGATCAGCGGCCTGACCAGGGACATCACCCCGGGCCTCACCTACGCCGTCAAGTTCAATTTCAAGCAGGGCGGCACCATTCAGGTCCAGGTGCCCGTCGATGCCGGCACCGGAACCGAGCGGCACGAGTCCGACAAGTCCGGCGCGGCCGAGCCCGCCAAGGGCGGCCACTGAGCTGGTTGTGACCCGCCGTCGCGCGGGGTGAACACGGCTGTCGCGCAGGGCGCGGCAGCCGTTTTCTTTTCCGTCCAGTCCGGTTGTCGGACGTGGTACGTAAGGTGCGCCTGTGGCAAAGACCAAGTCGATCTTCCAATGCTCGGCCTGCAGGCACGAGGTCGCCAAGTGGGTGGGCAAGTGCCCGGAGTGCGGCGCGTGGGGCACGGTGAACGAGGTAGCCGGGTCGGCGGGCGGTGCGGGCACACCCGCGGGGCGACGGGCGATGCTGCCCAGCACCGCGGCGGCGCCGATCTCGCAGATCGATTCGAAGGTGACACAGGCCAGGCCGACCGGCGTCTCGGAGCTCGATCGGGTGCTCGGCGGCGGCATCGTCCCGGGATCGGTCGTACTGCTGTCCGGCGAGCCGGGAGTCGGCAAGTCCACGCTGCTGCTCGAGGTCGCCCATCGGTGGGCGAATCAGCGCGACGAGAAGTCGTTGTATGTCACCGCGGAGGAGTCGGCCGGTCAGGTCCGGCTACGCGCCGACCGCACCGGTGCGGTGCACGAGCGGGTGTACCTCGCGGCGGAGTCGGATCTTTCGGTGGTGCTCGGGCATGTCGAGCAGGTGCGTCCTTCGCTGCTCGTCGTCGACTCGGTACAGACCATGCTCACGCCCGATGTGGACGGAACCATCGGCGGCGTCACCCAGGTGCGCGCGGTGGCCGCGGCGCTGACCTCGCTCGCCAAGGCGAGCGGGATCGCGGTGCTGCTGGTCGGGCACGTCACCAAGGACGGCAATATCGCGGGCCCGCGCACCCTGGAACACCTGGTGGATGTCGTACTGCAGTTCGAGGGCGACAAGAACTCCACGCTGCGCATGGTGCGCGGCATCAAGAACCGCTTCGGCGGCGCCGACGAGGTCGGCTGCTTCGAACTGCACGACGACGGCATCGCCTGCGTCACCGACCCGTCCGGGCTGTTTCTGCACCACCGCACCGATTCGGTGCCCGGCACCGCGGTCACCGTGGCCATGGATGGCAAACGACCGCTGGTCGCCGAGGTCCAGGGGCTCACGGTGAACACCGAGATTCCGCAGCCACGCCGAGCGGTCAGCGGCCTCGACTACAACCGGGTCGCGATGGTCCTTGCTGTACTGCAGAGCCGCGGCCGAGTCTTCCTCGGTAAACACGACGTCTACGCCGCGACGGTCGGCGGCATGCGGCTGCTGGAGCCCGCCGCCGACCTGGCCATCGCGCTGGCCATCGCCAGCGCCGAATCCGACATCGCACTGCCACCCGGCTGGGTAATTCTCGGCGAGGTCGGCCTGGCAGGCGAGGTGCGCAAGGTGACCGGAATCGCTCGCAGACTGGCCGAAGCCGAACGACTCGGCTTCACCACAGCTCTGGTGCCACCCGGATTGGAGCGGTCCAAGAGCGGCATGAAAGTCCACGAAGTCACCGACCTGAAATCGGCCATCCGCCTCGCAAGCCTCCGCAAACCCCGCAAGGCCCCCGCCGAGAAGGCGGCTGACTTCTAACCAGCACATCCACCACCCTCGCGACGTCGCCACCGCGCCCGCACTCGCTACAACACAGACTCCGAGCGGAACTCGAGCCCAGAATGAGCGGCCCGGCCCATGCCACATGCGCCCGAGGCGCATCCACCAAAGTCGCAACCATCACCACAGACGCACCCCTCGGCACGATGACACCTTCCGAGCAAAGCGAGACCCAGCACCAGCGTCCGCGGCCGTCCCACCTTTCACAACAGCCGAAGACCATCCACCGAAGTCGCAAGCTCAGTCACCGACGCCCCCACTCGGCGCGATGACACCTTCCAAGCGCAGCGACACCGAGCACCAGAGTTCGGGCCGCATCCCACCTCTACAGCCCCCTAAGCGCCTAAACCAAAGTCGCAAGCTCAACTACCAACGCCCCCACCCGGCACGATGACACCTTCCAAGCGAAGCTAGACCGAGCACCAGAGTTCAGGGCGCATCCCACCTCTACAGCCCCTGAGCGTCTACAGCCCCCTAAGCGCCTAAACCAAAGTCGCAAGCTCAACTACCAACGCCCCCACTCGGCACGATGACACCTTCCGAGCGAAGCGAGACCGAGCACTAGAGTTCGCGGCCCGTCTCGCTTCCGAGCCGTCGAAGCGCATGCGACGAAGTCGCGAGTCTCGACGGCTCGGAAGCGAGACCAAGGGGGCCGCGAACACGCAGCGCCGCAGGCGCTGCCAAAAAACACAGCTCAAGCGATGTTGAAAGGCTCTACCGAGCTACGTACCGAACCGAGTTGTGCGACAACGGCATACGCGCCCGCAGGCACCGGCACGCGGTCGCCTGCACAGTTGGGCTGTGACGTCGAGCCGGACCAGGTGACAGTGAAGGCGGCCTGTTCGCCACGGTTCAACGTCCGGACATCGGGTTGGCCATCCGGGTAGCAGTCGGTGCTCGACCACAGCCTGCGCTGGCCGTCGAGGGTGAGCACGGAAACCTGCTGCAGGCCCGAGCCGACATCGCGCGAGCACGGCGACGTCGAGATATTGGTGATCACGATGCCGAACACCGGCGTCTCACCGATTTTGTAGGTGGGCTGCTCCACCGTCACCCGCACGGCGAGCGACTGATCCGGGCACTGGCCCTGTGCCACCGGGCTGCCGCTCGGCGTCGCGGACGCACTGCCGGAGGCCTTCGGTGCACTCGATTCCGCGCTGGTCGAGGGCTTGACCGACGAGCCTTCGGCAGCCTTGGTCACCGACGACGAGCTCGCCGCCGCCTTGGCGCTGACGGGGGAATCACCGCCACGCGCGAACATCACCACCAGCCAGATCACCAGCGCGAGCGCCACGACCAGGACTCCGATGGCGAGAACGCGGCGACGCCAATAGATCTCCGGAGGCAGCGGTCCATTCGGTTCCAGCACGCCTCAACGGTAAGGGCACGATCGGGCGCAGCGACTCAGGGCTCCGGCGTGTCGGGGCGGAAAAGGCGAACGTGGCGACCGAATTCGGCCCCGCACGCTGGGGAAACGCTCCAGTGATCGATTCAGGCGAGCTCGCCGATGTTGCCGACGACACGCTGCAGCTCCACCCGACCGTCGGCCAGCTTGTAGGTCACACAGGCGATCGCGCACTCGCCGGTGGCCACCCGCTGCGAAATGATCATCGAGCGCTGCATGAGCAGCCTGCTGGTTTCCACCACGTGCCTGGCCTCCATCTCGTCGACGGTGGACAGACCCTCCCTGCGACCGATCAGAATCGACGGCGTGACCCGCTCGACCACACTGCGAATGAACCCGCCCGGCACCTCGCCGCCGTCCAGCGCGTCGATGGTGGCCTTCACTGCACCACAGCTGTCGTGTCCGAGCACCACGATGAGCGGCACGTTCAGCACCTGCACGCCGTACTCGATCGACCCCAGCACCGAACTGTCGACCACATGGCCCGCGGTGCGCACCACGAACATGTCGCCCAGGCCCTGGTCGAAGATGAGCTCGGCCGCGACGCGGGAGTCTCCGCAACCGAACAGGATTGCGGACGGGTGCTGGCCACTGACGAGCTTGGCTCGGTCCACGGCACCCTGGCTAGGATGCAGCAGACTGCCGTTGACGAAGCGCTCGTTGCCCTCGCGGAGGGATTTCCAGGCACTGATCGGGTTGGAATCAGGCATACCGACCATTGTGCACATCAGATTGGTTACCAGCGAGTTCGTTTCGTTACGGGTTGGCAAATATCGACTGGCCGAAACACACGAGGAACGGTGAGGGCGGTGCCGAAGAGCGGCGCAGCGCACAAGAGCGCGGGTGCACCGAGCAAGAGCAACTCGGCGCAAAAGAGCATCGACGCTGTGGTGTTGCTGGACTGGTATGAGCGCACCGCACGGGATCTGCCGTGGCGCCGGGCCGAGGTAACGGCGTGGCAGATTCTGATGAGCGAGATCATGTTGCAGCAGACGCCGGTGGTGCGAGTCGAGCCGATCTGGCGCGAGTGGGTGGCCCGCTGGCCGGTGCCCTCGGCGATGGCGGCCTCGTCGCAGGCCGAGGTGCTGCGCGCGTGGGGCAAGCTCGGATATCCGCGCCGCGCACTGCGGCTGCACGAATGCGCGCGGGTGCTTGCCGAGCAGTACGGCGACGAGGTGCCCACCGACGTCGACCTACTCCTCGGGCTGCCCGGGATCGGTGCGTACACCGCGCGCGCGGTGGCCTGTTTCGCCTACGGTCAGCGAGTTCCGGTGGTGGACACCAATGTTCGCCGAGTCGTGGCTCGTGCGGTATACGGCCGCGCGGAGGCGGGCAACCCGTCCTCGCGCGATCTGCCCGAGACCGAGGCGCTGCTGCCGCGGCAGATCGATCGGGCCGCGGTATTTTCCGCGGCGCTGATGGAACTCGGTGCGACGGTGTGCACCGCGCGAACCCCCGACTGCGATCGCTGCCCGCTGCCGCAGTGCGCGTGGGTGGCCTCGGGCCGGCCGGTGTCGGAGGTGGTTCGGCGCACCCAGAAGTACGAGGGCACCGACCGGCAGGCTCGGGGCAGACTGCTCGATGTACTGCGCGATGCCACCGGACCGGTGGAACGGGTGCGCCTCGACCTGGCCTGGACTCGTGACCCGGGCCAACGCGACCGCGCCTTGGATTCGCTGCTCATCGACGGACTGATCGAGCAGACCGCCGGGGGCCTGTTCGCCCTCGCGGGCGAGGGCGGGCAACCGGTCGGTTGACAGCTACTCGCCGAGGACCCGGCGCAGGAACACCTCGACCTCGGCGCGGTACCGCTCGGGCTGGTCGTCGTGCACGAGATGGCCGGAGTTCGGGATCTTCACATAGACGGCGTCCGGGTGGACGACGGCCATCTGCCGCATCTGCCCCGCCGGCGTAATGGTGAATTCGCCTTCGATCAGCAGCGCGGGCACCGTGATCGCCTTCCACTGCGCCCAGAAATCGCGGGTCCCCCACTCCTCGGAAATATCACGGAAGGTCTCGACCGAACCGTGCAGCCGATAGCCGTCCGCTCCGCGCTCGAACGAATTCAGGAAATACCGCCCAGCGACCGGACCGAAAAAGTCCAGCACCGCATCCTCGTCCGGAAACGGCGGCCACGCCTCGATCATCGCCGCCCAATCCTGAGCCGTCCGTCCGGTGAAATCCGGTGCGATGTCCTCGACAACCAGCGCACGCACCCGATCGGGATAGGCCGCAGCAAAGACCCAGCCGTGCAACCCGCCCATCGAATGCCCGATCACAACCATGGGCTCGGAGATCTGCGCGGTCGCCGCCGCCAAGTCTTCGATAAACGCCTCGGTAGTGAGTTCAGCGGGCGCTGGTCGACCGTGCCCAGCAGCATCGAACGTATAGACATGCCCGAACCCCCGCAGCCACTCCAGCTGACCACCCCAGGTGCGAGCACTGCCCATCAACCCGTGCAACAGCAGGATCGGAACCCCTGCCCCACCTTCGTCATGCAACACTCTGCTGATTTTGCAGCGCTTGTGCCGTCGCGTGTTCGCGGCCCCTCTGATGGCTTGCGCGTGATCACCGATCGATCGGCAAACGTATTGTCGAACCCATGCCAGTCGTGAAGATCAATGCAATCGAGGTTCCTGAGGGCGCGGGCCCCGAGTTGGAAAAGCGGTTCGCTCACCGCGCGCATGCGGTCGAGGGCTCGCCGGGATTTCTCGGCTTCCAATTGTTGCGCCCCGTCGCCGGAGAGAACCGGTACTTCGTTGTCACCCAGTGGGATTCGGAGGAATCCTTCGCGGCGTGGCGGGACGGGCCTGCGCGTGAGGCGCATGCGGGCGAGCGGCAGAAGCCGGTTTCCACGGGTGCGTCACTGCTGGAATTCGAGGTCGTGCTCGACGTCGCTGCGAAACCCGCTTCCTGAGGCAAGACCGGCGCACCCGGCCGGTTGACTCGCCCACCGTTGCGTCGGTAACCCGGCGGCCGTATTGACGTCGGGCACTCGCAGGTGTCACAGTTCGAGGAGATAAACGCGATGGTGACGCGGTAATTCCGGTGCAAATCCGGAGCGGTCGCGCCACTGTGTTCCATGCATCGAGGGGTCGTTTTCGAGTCCTGGTGCCGGAAAGCCAGACGCCGGCACCATCGCACCGACCACTCGACGGGACGCGCATCCCTAGGAGGATTCGAATGGCCATCGCGCATTCACCGAGCCGGGCAACCGATTCACTCGCCACACTACTCATCGCTGTGGGCGTCGTTCTTCTCGCACTCCTCACGCTGTACCTGGTCGGTTTCGACCAGGGGGCCATCTCGCGTAGCGGGATGTTCATGCACGAGTTGATGCACGACGGACGTCACCTGCTCGGTGTTCCATGCCACTGAATTCACCTACTTCGCCGACTCTGTCGGCTGCCGTCCCACTGCTCGGTTCGCTCAAAACCCTGCTGTTACGTGGCCTGCTGGCCGGCCTCATCGCCGGCCTGCTGGCCGGTACGGTGGGCTACTTCGTCGGCGAGCCCAAGGTGGACGCTGCCATTGCCATCGAGGAGGCCAATTCCGCTACGGAAGCGGCGCATGCCGAGTCGACCGCAGGGCATTCGCACGGCGACGAGGAAGAACCGCTGGTCAGCCGGAGCGGACAGAAGGCGGGTCAATTCCTCGCGCTCGGCCTCGCTGGAATGGCGTTCGGCGCCATCTTCGCTGCGGCGGCGCATTTCGCGCGTCGGTACACCACACTGTCGGGCCCCAAGCTCGCGATCGGCCTGGCTGTCGGCGGCTGGGCGGCGATCGTGGCCGTGCCGTTCTTCAAGTACCCCGCGAACCCGCCCGCGGTGGGTGATCCGGAAACGATCAACGACCGCACCTGGCTGTGGGTGGCGGCGGTGCTGCTCGGCCTCGCGGCCGTCGGCATCGGCGTGTTCGTCTACAAAGCCCTTGCGGCACAGCTCGAGACGTTCCGGCTGATCGTCGGTGTCGGGGCCTTCGTGCTGATCGCGGCGGTCGGCTACATCCTGCTGCCCGGCGTGAACGAGGTGAAGGCCGACTTCCCCGCGACCCTGCTGTGGCAGTTCCGGGCGGCCTCGCTGGCCGAATCGGCCACGTTGTGGGCGTGCCTCGGCTTGGGCTTCGCGGCACTCACCGAATTCGCCGCGCGCCCTAGCACTCCGGTACGAGAGCAGGTCGCTACCGCGGGCTGATCCGCGCTTCGGAAGGTCGAAGGCAGTGTTGGTCTCATGACCGGCACTGCCTTTTCCGTTTGGCCAGCACCTTTGCGCGCCGAACATCCTGTGCGCCCACCGCGCGCTGTTCCGGTGGCATTCACCGGCCTCGTCGCCGCACTGCTCTGCGGCGTCGGCGAGGCCCTGACCTATGTCGCGGTGCAGCTCGACAGCCCCAGCGCCGATGTGGGTTCTCTCACCACCGGCCTAGCAGTGCGGGGCATCATCTACCTCGTGGTTCTCGGCGTCGCCATCCGGATGGCGCACGGCGCCCGTTGGGCCCGCATCGTTCTGACCATCGGCATCGGGATAGTCGGACTCGCCTCGCTGATCATCGAGCCAGCGGCCGCCACGTTGTCCGCCAAAGAAATCGGCGATCTCTTCGACAATCTCAGCCCATCGGCGGTGATCACCGGGATCTTCCGGACCGGACACATTCTCGCCGTCCTGATCGCGATCCCCGCGATGTACCACCCCACCGCCCGCCGCTACTTTCGCACGACCCGGGCGTCCTGATAAACCACTCGGTTCCTCGCACCTCGGACCGCTGTCGGAGCAGGTGCGAGGAAACCGGGAAATCACCCTGCTTACGCGAGCGCGGCGTCCAGCGTGATGTTGTCGACGCCTGCCAGCGCCTTGCTGACCGGGCAGCCCGCCTTTGCGGCGGCGGCCGCAGCGGCGAAACCGTCGGCATCGAGGCCGGCGACCCTGCCGCGGACGGTCAACTTGATGCCGCTGATGCGGAATCCGCCGTCCGGGTCAGGGCCGAGGGTGACGTCGGCGGTGACATCCAGGCTCTCCGGGGTGCCGCCCGCATTGGCGATCTGCGCCGAGAGGGCCATCGCGAAGCATGAGGAGTGTGCCGCCGCGATCAGTTCCTCCGGGCTGGTGGTGCCGTCGGCATCGTCGGCGGCACGCTTGGGAAACGACACGTCGTACTTGCCAACGCCGGAGCTGGCCAGCTCGACCTGTCCCGAACCCTCCTGCAGAGAGCCGGTCCAAGCAGTGCGCGCGGTACGTGTGGGCATCACGGTCCTTTCGATGTTGTTACGTGAAACACACCGAACTTACCGGTCCCGCCTCTCCGCGTCTTCAGGGCTCATCCGCCTCCCCGCGAATCCAGGCCAGACTCAGGTGCCGCGAGGATGGCGTTGGCGCCCGGGGGTGCGGCGGGCTGCTCTGTTGGCCCGTGCCCGGTGAGTTACCCATGTGCTTACGAGATCAGTTGTCACCTGGGGCGAAGAGATCACAAGAAACTAGTCCGGGTTGGTGACGCGGGCGAGGACGATGCCGCCGAGGATCAGGGATAGGGACAGGAGTCTGCCTGCGCTGAGCGGGTCCTTGTTGACGATGATGCCGAGGCCGATCGCGCCGACGGCGCCGATGCCGGTGAAGATCGCGTAGGCGGTGCCGACGGGGAGGGTCTGCATGGCTCGGGACAGTAGGTAGACCGCTACGGCTCCCAGGATGAAGCAGACGACGGTGGGGACGAGGCGGGTGAAGTTCTCGGTGGGTTTGATGCTCTGCGACCAGATGATCTCCACCACGCCGGCCACGCCGAGGACGATCCAGTTCATCAGTACTGCTTCGCGAGGTTGCGGGCGGTGTCGATGGCGGCGGCGTAGGACGCGTCGTGCTCGCCGCGCTTTGTCGCCAGAAGTGGGTCCTGACGGGAGTTGGCCAGTTCGGCGTTGACGAAGACGGTGTCGTGCACCGCAAAGTGGCCTGCGAAGAAGTCGCGCAGATAGCGCTCCTGGTAGTCGAATGCAGCCTTGGGAGCGCCCGGCGAGTAGGCGCCGCCGCGGGCGGTGGCTACGACGAAACGCCGGTGTCCCAATGACATTCGCGGAAAGGTCACCTGATCGAGCCACGCCTTGAGCGAGGCGGGGATCGAGTAGTTGTACATCGGGGTGCCGATCAGGATCACATCGGCGGCCAGTAGCTCTGCCAGCAGCGGGGCGACGATCGCCCAAGCTTCGGCCTGAGCCGGGGTGCGGACCAGTTCCGGGAGCCGATCCAGGTCGGTGCTGCCGAGGGCGAGCACCGCATCGCACAACTCGGTCCATGCCTCGCCGATGAACGGCACCGGATCAGCCGCCAGATCCCGGTACCGATAACCGCCTTCGGGGTTCTCGGCGCGCCAGGCATCGGCGAACGCGGCGCTCACCTCGCGGCTGATCGAGTGACGGCGGGCGCTCGCGTCGAGGTGCAGCAGTGTGCTCATTGTCAGGCCTCCAACTAACTGGACATAATGTCCGCTTCGTGTCGAGAATGAGGCTAGCGCTAAATGGACATCTTGTCCACTTATCTTCGAATCGACTACAGTCGGAGACATGGACCCCCGATTCGACCTGCTCACCGGCGTTTCGTCGAGTGCGACACCGCCGGAAGCGATCGCGCCTGCGCCTACCGAGCGCACCGACGCGGCACGCAATCGCGCCAAGGTCCTCGCCGCCGCCGCCGAACTGTTCGCCACCCGCGATCCGCGCACCGTGACGATGGATGACATCGCCAAGGCGGCAGGCGTCGGCCGCGGCACGCTCTATCGCCGGTATCCGGACAAGAATTCGATCGCCGTCGCGCTATTGGACGAGCACGAGCGCGCGCTGCAGGAGAAGTTGCTGCGCGGCGCTGCGCCGCTCGGGCCGGGCGCGCCGCCGGACGAGCGGCTCGCGGCCTTTTACACGGCCATGGTCGAATTGCTCGAAGCACATGCGCATTTGGTGCTCGGTGCCGAGAGTGGTGGGGCGCGATTCCGCACCGGTGCATACGGGTTCTGGTATCTGCATGTGCGGTCGCTGCTTGTCGCCGGGGGCGTCGCAGATCCCGACGCACTGGTTGATCCGCTGCTCGCGCCATTGGCCGCCGAGGTTTTTCAGCATCAACGTGAACGCGGCTCGAGCGCGGCGCACATTGCCGAGGCGCTGAGCAGGCTGGCTCATTTCGTCATCGGCTCGGCCACGAGTTGATCGGAATTCCGCACCACTCGGCCCGGCAAGCGGGAACATGCCGAAACCGCTGACGAACTGTTGTCCGCCAACGGTTTCGAGGTATTCCGAATTCCGCCGACAATCAGACCATGTCTCGCCGGTGCACCAATAACAATGTGCCCGTAACGAACACGACCATATAGCCGGCGAGCGCGATCAATGACTCGGTTCGCGACAGAATATCGAGCACACCCGGCGTTGCCGGGCCCTGCACCGTGCGCATCGCACCGGCCATCGATCCCGCCGCCGTGCCGGGCAGATGATCGGTGATCACCTTGATCGGCTCGAATATTCCGGCGACACCGCGCAGCAGATTCTCTACAACCAGCACCCACACCAGACCCAGACCTACCGCAAGCGCAGGACCACGGGCGATTGCGCCGATCAGCGCACCTGCCAGCGTCCACATTCCGAGAATTGCTGTCCCGGTGATGATTCCGTTCGCCGCCGGACCGAAACCGGGCAGCGCGAGCGACTGTGACTGCGAGAGCGCGATGATCGACGCGACACCGATATCCGCCGCGAAAGCGACGCAGACCAGCGCCACAACCACGAATGCCAGACTCACCACCGCACCGCCGAGCGAGGTGATCCGCGACGGTGCCTGGGTGAACGCTGTCTTCCAGGTGCCCCAGCCATATCCGCTGCCGATGCTCAGGGCACCGAGGATGAGCATCAACGCGCCGCCGAACATGGCCATGCCCTGCGTGAAGACTTCCGGGACGGCCGCGGGCAACATTTGCTGCAGCAGTACCTCTTTGGGCTGCCCGTTCGACATACGCGACGATTCGCCCGAGCTGTAGGCGAGGTAGTTGAACAGGTACGAAAACGTAAGATTCAAGAGAATCCAGGTGCCGAGAATGATCCAGAATGCAGGCCACTTCCGCAGCCGGAGCAGCTCAGCGCCGGTGCTCGCCAGCAGATCTTTCCTTGCCTGCCCATTCATTTCGCCGCCTCCAGCTGGGTCATTTCGAAGAAGACTTCTTCGAGGGACTTTTCATCGATTCGAAGTTCCAGCAGATCCGCGCCTGCCTCGATCACCGCGCGGGCGACGGCGGGAGCAGTCTCGGCACCGGATTCGATCCGAATGCCGCCCGCCGTCAACAGCGCTGAACGATCACCGACCACCTGTCGTACCGCGGGGAAGGCCAATTCGAGCGGCTCGGCGCGCAGCAAGAGTGAAGAGGCGCCACGCAATTCGGCCACAGTGGATTCCACGAGCAGGTTGCCGCCGGAGATGACGCCGACGCGGTCGCAGATCTCCTGCACCTCGCTGAGCATGTGACTCGACAGCAGCACCGTGTGCCCGTCACCGGCGAGAGTGGTGATCAGCTCCCGCATTTCGGCCATGCCCTGCGGGTCGAGGCCGTTCGTCGGTTCGTCGAGGATCAACAGATCGGGATGGCCGAGCAGGGCCGCGCCGACGCCGAGGCGCTGCTTCATACCAAGGGAATAGGTGCGAAACTTGTCGTCGGCGCGGCCCGCGAGTCCGACCCGGTCGAGCGCCTCCTCGACAGCGGCACGGTCCAGGCCCCGGTATTTCGCGAGCACCCGCAGGTTGTCGCGGCCGGACAGGTAGGGATAGAAGCCGGGGCCCTCGATCAGGACACCGATGCGGCGGACCACCGCCGGGTCACCCGGCGTATGGCCGAGCACGGTCGCGGTGCCGCTGCTCGGGCGGATCAGGCCGACCAGCATGCGCAACGTGGTCGTCTTGCCCGCACCGTTCGGGCCGAGGAATCCGTAGATCTCACCGGCCCCGACACTCATGCTCACGCGGTCGACGGCGGTGTGGGCGCCGTAGCGTTTGGTCAGCCCTGCGGTGACCACGATGGAATCTGTCATGCCCCGAGAATCCGCCCCCGACCAGGTCCGCCACATCCGCCGCGCGGCGCAGGCCGACGTACGTATCCAGGCCTACGTCCACGACGTACCCGGCAAATACGCAGCGCGGCGGACGCTGAGCGCGCAGCGGCCTAATAGGCTGCAGGGGTGACAGCGCCAGGGGAATCGAAACGTGGCCCGGTCGTTCGGGACTGGGGCCTCGCGTTCGTCGTCGGGGTGATCCAGCTTGCCGGTGGGCGCAATGCGAACATGCGCCAAACCGGCGTGCACTCGCTGGACGTGCTGGGCTACGCGCTGTTGCTCGTCGGACCCATCGCCCTGCTCCTGCGCCGATCACAGCCGCTGCCCGTGCTACTTGTGACGATCGCGTCCTGTGCGGTGTATCTGCTGCGCGGCTACGGCTACGGCCCGATCTTCATTTCGCTGGTGATCGCCTTTATTTCCGCGGCAGTCATCGGGTCGCGGTGGTGGACTTATCCGCTCGTGCCGATCGGCTATCTCGCACTGGTCTGGCCACTGCCGGCGCTGATCGGGCACCCCGCCGACCCGTGGCTGGCTTTCGGGATGATCGCCTGGCTCAGCGTGCTGATTTCGATCGCCGAGGGCATCAGGCAACGACAGGCGGTGCTGGTGGCGCGCAGGCAGCGGGCCGAAGCCGCCCGCCGCGACGAGCAGGCGCAGCGGCAGCGGCGGGCCAGCGAGGAGCGGCTCGCTATCGCACGCGAGCTGCACGATGTGCTGGCCCACAGCCTTTCGCTGATCAATGTGCAGTCATCGGTGGCGCTGGAACTGTTCGACAAGAAACCGCAGCAGGCGGAGTCGGCGCTGGCCGCGATCAAGACCGCGAGCAAGGACGCACTGGCCGAGGTGCACACGTTGTTGCACGCGATTCGCACCGGTGCGACGGCCGCCGAGGCCCAGGCCGAGCCCCCGCTCGAGCGGACCGACGGCACCACACGCGGCTCCACCGCAGGCCGCGATTCGAAACGCGCGCAACGTTATTCGACCGACCCGGACAGCAGGCAGTCCGAATCACAACCGCCGCCACTTCGCCCCATTCCAGCGCCACGGGCGCCCGCGCCGAGCATCGAGGATCTGGACACCCTCCTGCAGCGGGCCCGCACCGCCGGACTGATCGTCGACACCCGGATCATCGGCACCGCGCACGGGCTGCCGAGCGTCATCGACGTGGCAGCGGCCAGGATCATCCAGGAATCACTCACCAACGTGGCACGGCACGCGCCGGGCGCTGCGGCGACGGTGACCGTGCGCTACACCGCGGACTCGGTCGACATCACCGTCGACAACACCCGCCCCACCGGCACCCCATCCAGGTCCGGATCCAGCGGGGGCAACGGCGTCATCGGCATGCGGGAGCGGGCGCACGCGCTCGGCGGCGCACTCACCGCAGGCCCACGGCCGAGCGGCGGATTCCGGGTCGCGGCCCGGCTACCCGCCAGCGTGCCGACCGAGGACGCAGACAACCCCAGTGGCTCCACCGCTCAGGAGGTGTGATGACAGACCATCGCGCAACCGAGGCGCCGATCCGGGTGTTGGTCGTCGACGATCAGGCGCTGGTGCGCGGCGGTTTCGTCGCACTGCTCGATGCCCAGGACGGCATCGAGGTGATCGGTGAGGCCGACAACGGTGAACAGGCCGTGCGGATGACCCGCGGGCTCGCCCCCGACGTGGTGCTGATGGACATCAGGATGCCGATCCTCGACGGACTGGCCGCCACCAGAATGATCGCTGAGGACCCGAAGCTCGCCGAGGTGAAGGTGGTCGTGCTGACCACCTTCGAGCTCGACGAGTACGTCTTCGAGGCAATGCGCGCGGGTGCGACGGGTTTCCTGGTCAAACACACCGAACCGGCCGACCTCGTGCGCGCCGTCCGGGTGGTCGCCGCGGGTGACGCACTGTTGTCCCCCGGTGTCACCCGCCGCCTGATCGCCGAATTCTCCGCACACGCAAAACAACCGCCGCCTGCGGCCTTCACCGAACTCACCGACCGCGAGCGCGAGGTGATGACCCTCGTTGCCGAGGGTCTCACCAACGCCGAGATCGGCGAGCGCCTCTTCATGAGCCCGGCCACGGCCCGCACGCACGTGAGCCGAATCCTGATGAAGCTCGACGCCCGCGACCGCACCCAGCTCGTCGTCATGGCCTACGAATCCGGTTTGGTCCGCCCCGGTTGGCAATAGCGGGCAACACCGCGGTCACCGCCTCGCAGCGGCTCGCATTCTGCCGCGGCAAACATCGGGTATTTCGGCACCGATGCGCTGTCGGACGGGCATTTTCGTACGCGTCCAGACGTAGGGCAGGTAGCGCCGCGCGGCCGATGCCCCCGTAGGGGTGTGCGGCGCAGGCTTTCGGTATGAATATTTTCACCCAACCCGAAACCCTGACCTTCCTGGCCGATCACTACGACAACGGCTGGCATCCATGGCCGTTTTTCTGGATCTTCCCGCTGCTGTTCTGGGTCGCCTTCCTGGTCGTCGTCTTCGTCGTCCGCCGTCGATTCATCGGACAGCAGAGCGGGATCGGCGCATTGCGCACCGCGTTCGCGCGCGGCGAGATCACCGAGGATCAGTACCGCAGCAGGCTGGCCGTGCTGCGTGAGCCGAAGCGCCCCGCCAAGAGCTGATCCTGCACCGAATCACGGGAGACCCCACCATGAGCATGAATTTCGGCATTGTCCTCAGCCCGCGCTCGGGAACCGACTGGGTGCGCGCCGTCCAGGGCGCTGAGCAACAGGGCTATCGGACGATCCTGATGCCGGACACCCTCAACACCCCGTCGCCCTTCCCGGCGCTCGCGGCCGCGGCCGCGGTGACCACCACGGTGCGGCTGCGCCCCAATGTGATTGCCGCACCCCTGCGCACCACTGCCACCACCGTGCGGGAAACCGCAGCGCTGCAACTGCTTTCCGACGGGCGGTTCGAGCTCGGCATCGGGTCGGGGCGTCCGGAGGCCCGCTCGGATGCCGACCGGCTCGGCATGCCGTGGGGCTCGGCAAGCGAGCGGCGCGGCATCCTCGCCGCAACGGTCGCCGCGGTGCGCGCACAGGTCGACCCGACCCCGCCGATCGTCGTCGCGGCCAATGGCCCGCGAATGCTCGCCGCCGCAGCTGAATTCGCCGACCGCATCCTGCTGGCAGCCAGCCCGCAGGCCACCGAGGAACAGCTGGCCGAGATGGTGCGCGTGGTGCGCGACAACACCGATCGCGACATTCGCTTCACCCACCAATTGGTCGGCATCGGCGACCGGCTCCCATATTGGCTCGGCACACACCTCGGCCTCACCGCCGACGAACTGCGGGCCGACGGGGCAGCGGGTGTGCTGGATTCCGATCCGGCCGCGATCGTCGATGTGCTCGAATCCCGAAGGGAGAAATACGGAATCGACGAACTGGTCGTCCCCGGCGACCTTGCCCGCGACTTCGCACCGATGCTGACCAGCTTCGCGCAGTAACACGAAAAAGGCCTTCCCCCACTGGAAACCAGTGAGGGAAGGCCTTTTCGATGCGGCTGGAGCTTATTCGCCCGAAGCAGCTGCCTCGGTGGCGCCTTCGCCTGCGGCGGTCAGCACGACTTCCGGCTTCTCTTCGGTCGCGGGCTCCTTGGTCAGCGTCGCCTTGCCGGTGAAGGTGAACTTGGCGTCCTCGCCCGAGCCTTCGCCGTCCCAGCCCTCGACGTCGACCACAATGGTCTGTCCTGGGCCGATCTCGCCGAAGAGGATCTTCTCCGAGAGCTGATCCTCGATCTCGCGCTGGATGGTCCTGCGCAGCGGCCGGGCGCCGAGCACGGGATCGAAACCACGCTTGGCCAGCAGCGCCTTGCCCTGCGGGGCCAGCTCGATCGCCATGTCCTTGTTCTTCAGCTGCACGGCGACGCGGCCGATCATCAGGTCCACCATCTGCACGATCTGTTCGGTCGTGAGCTGGTGGAAGACGATGACGTCGTCGATGCGGTTGAGGAACTCGGGGCGGAAGTGCTTCTTCAGCTCGTCGTTGACCTTGAGCTTCATCCGCTCGTAGTTCGATCCCTCGGCGTTGCTCTGGGTGAAGCCCAGACCGACGGCCTTGGAGATGTCCGAGGTGCCCAGGTTCGAGGTGAAGATCAGCACGGTGTTCTTGAAGTCGACCGTGCGACCCTGGCCGTCGGTGAGACGACCGTCCTCCAGGACCTGCAACAGGGTGTTGTAGATCTCCTGGTGTGCCTTTTCGATCTCGTCGAACAGCACCACGGAGAACGGCTTGCGGCGCACCTTCTCGGTGAGCTGGCCGCCCTCTTCGTAGCCGACGTACCCGGGAGGGGCACCGAAGAGCCGCGATGCGGTGAAGCGGTCGTGGAACTCGCCCATGTCGATCTGAATGAGCGCGTCATCGTCGCCGAACAGGAAGTTCGCCAGCGACTTGGCCAATTCGGTCTTACCGACACCGGACGGACCGGCGAAGATGAACGAACCGGACGGACGCTTCGGGTCCTTCAGGCCGGCGCGCGTGCGGCGGATCGCCTTGGAGACGGCCTTGACGGCATCTTCCTGGCCGATGATCCGCTTGTGCAGCTCGTCCTCCATGCGGAGCAGACGGGTGGTCTCCTCCTCAGTGAGCTTGAAGACGGGGATGCCGGTCCAGTTGGCGAGCACCTCCGCGATCTGCTCGTCGTCGACCTCGGCAACCACGTCGAGATCACCGGAGCGCCACTGCTTTTCGCGCTCGGCACGCTTGGCGACCAGCTGCTTTTCCTTGTCGCGCAGGCGCGCCGCCTTCTCGAAGTCCTGCGCATCGATGGCGCTTTCCTTCTCCCGGCGCGCATCGGCGATCTTGTCGTCGAATTCACGCAGGTCCGGCGGAGCGGTCATGCGACGGATGCGCATGCGCGCACCGGCCTCGTCGATCAGGTCGATCGCCTTGTCCGGCAGGAACCGGTCGTTGATGTAGCGGTCGGCCAGCGTTGCGGCGGCGACGAGCGCACCGTCGGTGATGGACACCCGGTGATGCGCCTCGTAGCGGTCACGCAGACCCTTGAGGATGTTGATGGTGTGCTCGACCGTTGGCTCGCCGACCTGCACCGGCTGGAACCGGCGCTCGAGTGCGGCGTCCTTCTCGATGTACTTGCGGTACTCGTCGAGGGTGGTCGCACCGATGGTCTGCAGCTCGCCACGGGCCAGCTTCGGCTTCAGGATCGAGGCCGCGTCGATCGCGCCCTCGGCGGCGCCCGCACCGACGAGCGTGTGCAACTCGTCGATGAACAGGATGATGTCGCCGCGGGTGTTGATCTCCTTGAGCACCTTCTTCAGGCGCTCTTCGAAATCACCGCGGTAGCGGCTACCCGCGACCAGGGAACCCAGGTCGAGGGTGTAGAGCTGCTTGTCTTTGAGGGTCTCGGGGACCTCGCCGTTGACGATGGCCTGCGCCAGGCCCTCGACGACAGCGGTCTTACCGACACCGGGCTCGCCGATCAGCACGGGGTTGTTCTTGGTGCGGCGGCTCAGCACCTGCATCACACGCTCGATTTCCTTCGAGCGGCCGATGACCGGGTCGAGCTTGCCTTCGAGCGCGGCCTGGGTCAGGTTGCGACCGAACTGGTCGAGCACCAGCGAAGTGGACGGAGTGCCCGCCTCGCCGCGAGAACCGGATTCGACCGGCTCCTTGCCCTGGTATCCCGACAGCAGCTGGATGACCTGCTGGCGCACGCGGTTGAGATCCGCACCCAGCTTGACCAGCACCTGCGCCGCGACGCCCTCACCCTCACGGATCAGGCCGAGCAGAATGTGCTCGGTGCCGATGTAGTTGTGGCCGAGCTGCAGCGCCTCGCGCAGACTCAGCTCCAGCACCTTCTTGGCACGCGGGGTGAACGGGATGTGACCGGACGGAGCCTGCTGGCCCTGACCGATGATCTCCTCCACCTGGCTGCGCACACCCTCCAGCGAAATACCGAGGGACTCCAGCGACTTCGCTGCGACACCCTCGCCCTCGTGGATCAACCCAAGCAGGATGTGCTCGGTGCCGATGTAGTTGTGGTTGAGCATCCGGGCCTCTTCTTGGGCCAGGACAACGACACGCCTCGCGCGGTCGGTGAACCTCTCGAACATCGCTCCCTCACTCTCCTGCTTCGACGTCTATGGCGTCCGACGCTTCAGTGTTCGACTGTGGCGCCAGCCTGCCATGAAGCCCGGGGGTTGCGGCCCCCGCCTCTACTCTAGTTGGCAGGGGTTCCCGCCGCCTCCAGTCCACCCTATTGCGGACCAGCGGCGGCACGGTCATTCACTCATAACGTGAACGTTGCGGGATTCGTTTCCACCGAGGTTTTGCCCTCAGCGAACATGGACCCGACCCGGCCCCGGCTCGCCGTATGCGCGCTACCCCGTGAACGGGGGAACAAACTCGCACCCGACGTCCCGCGGGTGGGAAGGGTCGAGTGCGTTGAGCACGTAACGTGCCGCACGTGGGCTGCCCGCGATCGCCAGATGGTCGGAGTAGTCCAGCGCGCACCCGTCCTGAACAACAATGTTAGTTGCGTTCGACCCCGGGACGAACCCCGAGGTGTACGGGACGACGATTTCGTCGTATGCGGTGACGATATTGGTATAGGTGATGGTCGGCGCGTAGATGCCATCGCTGTTGAGTTGGGTCAGGAAGGGCGAACCCTGGAGAAGTTGCACACAGGCCCGACACAGCGAACCCACCGTCGCCTCGAATGCGGGGCCGAGCCCGAGCCGGTCGGCGTACGCGGCGATCTCGACGGCGCCGCCAGCATTGGTACCGCGCCATGCCGGTGCGATCGAGACGTACTTGTCGATCTTGTCGGCGCCACCCAATCGCTTCGCGTAGTAGTTCGGCACCACCGTGCCCTGGGAATGCCCGACCACATCGACTCGGCTCGCACCGGTGGCCGCGAGGACGCGATCGACGAACGCCCCGAACTGTGCCGCACCCTGCTCCATCGGAAGCATCCCGCCGACGGCTGAGAGGGGCCAGGGCAGCCCGTAAGCGCCGTAGGTCAACGAGTAGACGCAGTAGCCCTCATTGGCCAGCAGCGGCACATACACGCCCCAATTCGTCTGCGCGCCACCACCGGTGCCGTGGGCGAGTACGACCGGGTTCGGATGCTCGGCGCTCGGGCGGCACGACCAGTCGTTGGAGCCCGGCAGCGAGCCACCGTGGTCGATCAGTTCGGCGGGGATGCCGGAGAAGAAGTTGTAGTCGACCGCATAACGCTCCGCATGCGCGGAACTCGCCGCGCTGATCCACAGCGCGGCGAGCACGGTTGCGATGAATGCGGCGCCTGGAGCCCGTCGCATGAAGCCTCCCAGATTGGAACGTGTTCCAGGAAGCTACCGTGCACTCGGCCCCGGCAGGGGCGAAACCGCGGACTATCAGGCCTGGCGGTAAGCCGGTGCGCCGAATTGTGCGGAGTACTGGTTGTGCGCCTGCGGCGCGGAGAACTGCCCGGGCACCTGCGGCTGTGTACCCTGCTGCGGCGCCTGCTGGGCGACGAATCGGCCCGGCGCCGAACCCACCGACGCACCGGCCACGGCGGCGGTGCTGCGAGCGTGCTGCATACCCGCGACGAACAGCGCGCCGATCAGCACGAGGAAGGCCAGGGTGTGGAACACGGCGCGCACGATATTCCAACGGACCCATGCGGATTCGAAGTCGGCGCGAACCTGGGCCAGATCGACGATCGATGCGGGGTCACCCGCGGCGGCGAGCTGATCGTTCAGCGGGACGTTCATTCCGGAGGTCACCGCGAAGGCGATGATGTTGAGCACCAAGGCCACTGCGATCCAGATCAGCGTGGTGCGATGCTCCTTGCCCAAGTGCAGTGCTGCCGCCAGGACAGAGAAGGCGACGGTGCCCATGAACCCGATCATGAACACCGGGTTGATGATCACCACATTGATCTTCTGCATCACGTCGATCATGGCGTGGTCGTCGGTGCGATTCAGGGCGGGCATCACCGAGTTCGCGTAGGCGTAGAACAGCCCGGCAATCAGGCCGGTGGTGAGCGTGGCCGCCACTAGTGCTGCGATCCGAAAGGCGGTCATGGTTTTTCTCCTACCGTGGAACTGTCGGAGCCCTTGTCGCTCCGCGTCATGACTCTTAGTCAACAGCCTCCGAGCACGACCCTCCATGGCTGAGACGCTCGGCCGACTACGCGATCGTCTACGCCCGTCGCAGCCCGCACCATGGGACGGAAGGACGGCTCACAGATCCCGGTCGGAAATGAGACCGCTCTGCATGGCGAGGCCTGCGAGGCGAACTCTTTTGAGGTTCTGCGGGAGACTTTCCACGCCGAACTTGGCGAACAGCGCACGCAAATGTGTCTTGATCGCATCGACGCTGAGGAACAGTTCGTCGGCGATCTGCTGATTGGAGGCGGGGGTGGCGAAGCCCGCCCCGTTCTTGTACGGACGGCACAGTGCGATCAGCACCGCGCGCTGCGTCTCGGTGAGTGAGCGCAATGTCGGTATCGAGCCGGTCGAGGTCCTGGTGGCCTCATCGGCCACGCCACCGAAATCATGGAATGACACCAGCGAGGTGCCGACCCGAATTCGATCGCCCGCCATCAGCCGGCGCCTGCCGACCAACCGCTCGCCGTTGATGAAGGTGCCGTTGCGGGACAGGCCGTCGTCGACGATGGTCCAATGCGCACCGAGATACTCGACGGCCGCGTGCAGGCGGGAGACCTCGGCGTCCCACGGCAACGCCAAATCGGCCTGCGGGGAACGGCCGATGGTGATGCGCTGCTGGTCCGCGGTGAGCATCAGCTCCTGCTGACGTCCCTCGTCATCAGTGAACCGCAACAATGATCCGACGAATGCAGTCACTGCCCCGATACCCCATCTCTCCATACCGTCGGTGACATCGTCTGCACAGTTTCCATGGTGCCGTGTCCCGGTTCGGCGAGCAAGATCGCGGCGGCCCGGCGCGGCAGCGTCACCGCGTGCGGCCTTCTTGCCATATCGAAGACCTATCAAAAAAAGTAGCTGCCGCCCGGGCGTCGCACGATTTGCCCGGGCGGCAGCCCGAAATAGAGAAACTCAGGCCTTCGCAGCCTTGTTGTACGCATCGGTGATGTCGGCGGAGATTCGACCCCGCGCGGACACCTTGTGGCCATTACGGCGCGCCCACTCGCGAATTGCAGCACTTTGTTCACGATCGATCGAGACCCGGCTCTTCGGGCTTCCAGCCGCCGCGACCGCAGCCTTGACGCGACGTCGGCCGCTCACGCGCCGAGCACTCGAAACCCACTCTTCCAGCCCGTCGCGCAGCTTCGACGCATTTGCCGACGACAGGTCGATCTCGTACGAAACACCGTCGATCGCAAACTCGATGGTCTCGTCCGCGATGGACTCACCGTCGACATCGTCGATCAGGCTAACGGTGACCTTCTTTGCCATGAGATGAACGTCCTCTCGAAATCGTGCGACCCGCATACTAGGCCGATTACCCGAGGCAAGAATACCCCGAATTTCGAAAATTCCAAGACGGGGAGCTGCGGTATGGAATCCGATGCTCAGCGAGTGACTGGACGCACAATTGGGAACAGTATCGTTTCGCGGATTCCCAATCCCGTGAGTGCCATCAACAACCGATCGATTCCCATACCTGTACCCGTTGTCGGAGGCATGCCGTGCTCCATCGCGGCAAGGAAGTCCTCGTCGAGGAGCATGGCCTCGTCATCACCCTGCGCGGCCAGCCGCGCTTGGTCGACGAACCGCTCGCGCTGGATCACCGGATCGACCAACTCCGAATAGCCCGTTGCCAACTCGAAGCCGCGCACATAGAGGTCCCACTTCTCGGTAACTCCAGGATTGCTCCGATGCTGTCTGGTGAGCGGCGAGGTCTCCACCGGGAAGTCGCGCACGAATGTGGGGGCGTACAACTTGTCGCCGTACTGGTGTTCCCACAGTTCTTCTACAAGTTTGCCGTGGCCATAGCCCTTGTCTTCCGGAATTTCCAGACCGACCCGATCGGCAAGTGCGCGCAATTCCGAAACCGACGTTTCCGGAGTGACCGAGACACCCAGTGCATCAGACAGCGAGGGGTACATCTCTACTGTTGTCCACTCACCGCGCAGATCATATTCGGTGCCGTCCGCGAGAGTCACCACCTGCGTGCCGAACACCTCCTGCGCAACTTCCTGCACCAATTCTCGGGTCATGCGCTGTGCATCGTCGTAGGTGCCGTATGCCTGGTATGTTTCCAGCATCGCGAACTCCGGCGAATGCGTAGAGTCCGAACCCTCGTTACGGAAGTTCCTGTTGATCTCGAAGACGTGCTCCAGGCCGCCGACCACACACCTCTTGAGGAACAGTTCCGGCGCAATTCGCAGGTAGAGGTCCATATCGAGGGCATTCGAACGAGTAACGAACGGCCTGGCCGCCGCACCGCCGTGCAGTGTCTGCAGCATCGGAGTCTCGACCTCGAGGAATCCGCGACGCTCCAAGGCATTGCGCATCGCACGCACGACCGCGACCCTGGTCCTGGCCATTTCCCTGGCCTCGGGGCGCACGATCAGATCGACATAACGCTGCCGAACCCGGGACTCCTCGTTCATCTCCTTGTGCGCGACCGGCAGCGGCCGCAGCGACTTGGCAGCCATGGACCAGGAATCGGCCATAACGCTCAATTCGCCGGTCCGCGACGAGATGACCTCACCGTGCACGAAAACGAAGTCACCGAGGTCCACATCGGACTTCCACGCCGCGAGCGCATCGGCGCCGACACCGTTCAGGCTGATCATCGCCTGCAGTTTGGTGCCGTCACCCTCCTGCAGTGTCGCGAAACATAGCTTGCCGGTATTACGCATGAATATGACGCGGCCCGCTACACCGGCCTGCAGGCCGGTCTGCGTGTCCGCCGCCAGATCCGGATAGGCCGACCGAATTTCGGCGAGGGTATGCGTGCGGGGCACGACGACCGGATATGCCTCACCACCGTCGGCGAGCAGGCGCTCACGCTTCTCCCTGCGAATCCGTATCTGCTCCGGCGCGTCATCTACTTCGGGCGCGGTTGGGCTTGATTGCTCCGCAGGAACCGAACCCGCAGAGCGACCGGACGAGGGCGTGTTCGGGGTGCTCACATCCAACAACACTAGCGGGCACCGGAAATCGTTTTGCGAGCCGCCCGTGCACTACTGCAGAGTAACGAGCCGGCAGCGGTTCCCGCGCGCGACCGCGACCGGTTTTTCGCAGGCCGAGATCACCCGCGAGACCAGGTCGTACACGAAACCCACTGTGCCACGGACTATTTCAAGATAGAACTAAATCGTCGGCAATTACAGCGAGGCGAGCGCATCCACCGCACGTGCGAAGTGCGGCGCCTGGATTCCGATGGTGAGCAGGCTCGCCGCCTTCATCGCCTGGTAGCCGCCGATCACATCGGTCGCCCGATGCAGTCCGAGTTGCTGCAACGCGGCGGCGGCGAGACTGGAGGTATAGCCCTCCGAGCAGACGATGATCCATTCCACATCGTGATCGGCGGCCAGTGCCAAACGCGCGGAACTGGTGGGGTCCAATCGCCATTCCAGGACATTGCGCTCGATCACAAGGGCGCCGGGCAGCGAGCCTTCACGGCCGCGCTGGGCCTGGGGACGGATGTCCACCAGAATCGCGCCCCGTGCGAGCGCCTCCGGCAATTCGAACGCATAGATCCGGTTCAGCTGGGCCCGCGCGTTGTCCAGCATCTGATCGATGGTCAAACGGGTCATTACATATCGCCTTCGGGCTGGTCGGTGAGGACGGTTCGGGTGCGCCGCAGGGTGCCGTGGCCGGTGACCTCGTAATAGGACATGGCGGTGAGCGGCGGCGAATAGGCATGCACGCTGAGCGTCGGATCGAGTGGGCCGACGGACTCGGCGGTGTTGTCGGTAACCGGACGTGGGCCGGCAGACGCACGCATGACGTCGTGCACCCAGCCGATCGGGAACGAGGCCTGATCACCCGCGGTGAGCGTGCGGCGCCGCAATTCCTTTCCGTTCCAACGGTATTCGCACAGAGCGCCACTCAGTACGGTCAAGGCGCCGAGCGATCCGGCATGATCGTGCAATTCGGTGGATTTGCCGGGGGTCCAGCTGATCAGCCAGACATCGACCTCGTCGTCGGCGAGCAGCCTGGTCGCCCAGCGTTCCTCGGCAGGCCACACCCCCTCGGCCGGGAGCAGATGGTCGTAGCGGCCGCTGAGCACGTCCTCGGCGCCCTCGTCGGTCAGCCGGAGCAGATCGGCGGGACGCAGGCGGGTCGGCAGTGCGGGTGCGACAGCACGATCCAGCGGTGGGGTAGCCGAAAGGGCGTCCCGTGCGGAAGAAAGGGAAAGAACAGAAGAACGCATGAGCGAATCTCCAGGAAGTGTATCGACGGTCGAGGGACTTGGTCAGCCTCGAACGGTCGAGGCTGGATCAGCCTCGACAACACTCCTGGGTGCGCACACGGAAATACACGGTTGCGAGTGTAGCAGAGCGTGAACCGCCCACTCGATTTCCTTTCGCCTTCCCAATAGTGGAAAGCGGGAACATCAAGCAGTTCCCTTCCTGCGCTGGTTACGTTCGTAGACCAGACGCAGGCCGGTCAGGGTCAGATGCGGCTGGTGGTGGTCGATTGTTTCGGACTCGGGGACGATCAGCGGCGCGCTCGCACCGGTTGCGACGATCGTCACATCATCGCCGGCAAAGGCATCGAATTCGTCGCGTATCCGATCGATCAGGCCGTCGACCAAGCCCGCGAAACCGAAAATCGCGCCGGACTGAATAGCCTCCACGGTGTTCTTGCCGACCACCGAGCGCGGGCGCGCCAACTCCACCCGGCGCAGCGCGGCGCGCTCGATCAGCGCCTCGCTGGAAATCTCCACACCGGGCGCAAGCACCCCGCCGAGAAATTCGCCCTTTGCCGAAACCAGATCGACGGTGGTCGCCGTGCCGAAATCGACGACGATCGCGGCGGTGCCGTAAAGATGGTGTGCGGCAAGGGTGTTCACGATACGGTCGGCGCCGATTTCCTTGGGGTTGTCGACGAGCAGCGGAATTCCGGTGCGCACACCGGGTTCCACCACCACATGCGGCAGATTCTCCCAATAGCGATGCAGCATCGTCCGGATCTCGCGCAGCACCGGCGGAACCGTCGACAGTGCCGAGACCCCGACGATTTCCTCCACCTGGGCGCCGACGAGGCCGCGCACCTGCATGGCGAACTCGTCCGCAGTCAGCAGTGGATTGGTGTGCATCCGCCAGTGCCTGGCGAGCTTCGCGTGGGTGCCGCTGCCGGAGAAAAGGCCCAGCTCGATGCTGGTGTTGCGGACATCGATGGCCAGCAGCATGGCCGTCAGACGTGCGCGACGGGCACGGAGGCGGCTGCCTGCGAAACCACGGCGGGCCCCGCGAATGGCGCCTCGGACACTGCGGCGGTCAATGTGCGGGGGGTGACCAGGCCGGAGCCCTCCGGTGCATGCGCCGGATCCGAGCCGAGGTCGGTCGGACGGTTGGCATCGTCGACGAATACCACCTTCGGGGCGTACTCGCGGATCTCGGCCTCGTCCATCATCCCGTAGGCGATCAAAATGACCAGGTCACCGGGGTCGACGAGATGGGCTGCGGCGCCATTGATTCCGATCACGCCGGAACCACGCTCGCCCGCGATCACATAGGTCTCCAAGCGGGCGCCGTTGTCGATATCGACGATGCAGACCTGCTCGCCCTCGAGCAGATCGGCGGCGTCGAGCAGATCCTGGTCGACGGTCACCGAGCCGACGTAGTGCAGATCGGCATGGGTCACCGTGGCACGGTGGATCTTCGACTTCATCATGGTGCGCAACATCGTCGTCGCCCTTTCCTAAATGTTGGCCTGGGCAGGCTGGGAGTCGTCCGCGGCTGCGCGCGAATCGGGAAGTGTGGGATGGCCGCCGTCGACCGGCGCACCGAGCGCCACGGCCGTGTTGTCGATCAGCCGGGTGGCGCCGACCTTGGCCGCGACGAGCAGCCGGGCATTTCCGTTGGCGGGCGCGGGACCGAGGGTCGATGACCGCAATTCGAGATAGTCGAGCTCGACGCCTGCCGCGGCATCGAGGACACCACGCCCCGCGGCGAGCACGGCGTCCGCGCCCAGGCCGCCCGCGTGCTTGCCGGCGGCCAGCGCAGCCGACAGGGCGAGCGCCGATTCCCGTTGCGCCGCATCCAGGTACCGATTGCGAGATGACAGCGCGAGACCATCGGGCTCTCGGACGGTCGGCAGCGCAACGATCTTCACGTCGAAGTTCAGGTCGCGAACCAGCTGCCGGATGAGCGTGAGTTGCTGGTAGTCCTTCTCACCGAAGAATGTCTCGGTCGGCTTCGCGATCTGCAACAGCTTGGCGACCACGGTCAGCACACCCGCGAAATGCGTCGGGCGGCTCGCGCCCTCCAGCTCCGCGCCGACCGGACCGGGATGCACCGTGGTCCGCATGCCGTCCGGGTACATATCGGCCGCGCTGGGTGCGAACACCAATTCCACGCCCTCCTTGCGGAGCAGCTCGACATCGGCGTCCAGGGTGCGCGGGTATTTGTCCAGGTCCTCGCCCGCACCGAATTGCAGGGGATTCACGAAGATCGAGACGATCACGACCTGGTTGGTCCGCTTGGCGCGGCGCACGATCTCCAGGTGCCCCTCGTGCAGTGCACCCATCGTCGGCACCAGGCCCACGGTGCGGCCGACGCCGCGCAGCGCCTTCGAGACCGCCTGGATCACCGCGGGATCGTGGTGCACGGTCAGCTCGCCCGGCCGGAAGGTACCGCGCAATTTCGGATCCATTATCGGCGTCCTTCCAGCAGTTCGATCAGGGCAGGATTGGTCTTGGCGCGCTCGGCCGTGCGCAGCGACAGCGCGCGATACCCCGCGGCCAGCCGGGTATCGACGGCTTCCAGCGCGGCCAGATGCGCCACAACGGCGTCCGTGTCACCGCGCGCCACCGGGCCGGTGAGCGCGGATTGGCCTCGGCGTAGCGCATTGTCGAGCGCGGCAGAGGCCAGCGGGGCAAGCAGCCGCTCCGCCAAACCGTTCGGCTGATCGTCGACGACCTGCTGGCCGAGCAGGCCCGGACCGGACAGCGCGGTGCGCAGCGCGGCGACTGCATCGACGATCACCGTCACGAGATGATTGCTGCCATGGGCCAGAGCCGCGTGATAGAGCTGGCGGTTCTCCTCCTGGACGCGGACCGGTTCACCGCCCATTTCGATCACCAGGGCCTGCGCGATGGCGAAGCCGACCTCGTCGGCCGCGGTGACCCCGAAGCAGGCGTTGCCGAGCCGGGCCAGGTCCTCGTCGTGGCCGGTGAAGGTCATCGCGGGATGGATGGCCAGCGGCAGCGCGCCCAACGCGGCGAGCGGGGCGAGCACGGCCACACCATTGGCGCCCGAGGTGTGCGCCACGATCGTGCCCGGCCGCACCACGCCCGCACCGGCGAGACCACGAACCAGCCCGGCCAATTCGGCGTCGGGCACCGCGAGCAGCAGCAACTCGCTGCGGGCCGCCACCTGTTCGACGGGCAGGATCTCGGAATCGGGCAGCCTGGTACGCGCCCGCTGCACGGAAGCATCGGAAATCGCGGCGACGCCGAACACCACGTGCCCGGCGCGCTCGAGTGCCGCACCGAGTGCCGAGCCGACGCGTCCCGCCGAGACGATTCCCACCGTCAGTCGTGCGGGCGCGGGGTCGAAGCCCGCAGGCTCGGTGCCGGCACGCACCGGCTCGTTGCCAGAACTCGAGGTCAACGTTGTCCTCTCGAAGTGCGATGGCCGGACACTCGTCCGTCCCAGCGCTTGATCCGTTCCAGTCCCGCCATGCGGGTACCGGACGTTACGTCACGAGGATATCGGCCTCGAGTTTGCCGATGCCATGCGGCACCGGCGTGATTTACACCGCAGTGCTGCTATCTGCGGCCGTTTTCCTCCGACTGCAGGTTCGCCATGATCTCGGCCACCGAGAGACGCCGCGAGGAATTGCCGGAGTCCGCGTCGGGGTCGACGCGGCGGCGGCGGCGGGAGGTCGGGGTGCCGACCGGTGGCGCAGAGGTGGTGGGGCGGGCCGCCTGCGGCTGTGGCGCCGGCTGCGGCTGAATCGGGGTCGGCGGCTCTTCGGTGAAGGCATCGGCCCAGCCGTGCGTCGGCTGGAGCGGCTCGGAGTGCCGATCGATCTCGACGTCGGTGATCTCGGCGGCGCTCAGCTCGTCGTCGGACTCGAGCGGGACCACGGCGGTCTCGGCGGTGACCGGTTCGTCGAAAGGGCTTGCGAACATCGGCGGCTCGGGATGATCTGCGACGAACACCGGAGTGACACTGCTGCGTGGTTGCTGAGGGCCCATGTACCCGCGACCGTCGGCATTCCCAGAGCTATCGTTCGCCGGATCAGCGAGCGCGCTGGGGAGCTCGTGAATCCGGGTCGCGTCCGCGCGCAGCGCGGGCCGGTCCATCGGCAGATCGCCGTCGAAGAGGCGCTGCAGACTCTGCCTGAGCACGGTGAGTTCGGCCCGGAGCGCGGCGATCTCGGTGGCGTCCGCCCCCACCTCCGCGCGCACGCGCGACTCGATGCCGAGCTCGTATTCGCGGCGGGCGGTGATCTCGCGCTCCAACTGGAGCTCGTACACCGTCTGCAGGTCGCGAACCTTCGCCTTGTCTATCGTGGCCTCTTTGCGGTACCGCGTGGCAGCCAAGGCGCCGACCACGGCCGCCCACAGGGCCGCAACGAGGCCTATTCGGACAAATTGCAGACTGTCGCTGAAAACGAGGAAAACGCTGGCAACCAGACCGAGCAGAATCAAGACACCAATGAACAATTTTCCCGCATCGTCCCGCCGCCGACGGGAACTGCTGCTACGGGAGGGTGAAACCATGGACGCCAGGGTAGCGTGGATGGCGAGCCACGCTACTAATCAGCCGTGGCTATTCCGCAAAGAATACTTGCTATGTAGTTGCTGGATCGTCCGAAGGATCATCCGGCGCACGACAGCAATACTCGAGCCACAGTGCTGCAGCAACCAGTGCCACCCCCGCGAGCATGCCGACGACCGCACTCGGACTGTCCGCCGCGGCCGCACGCAACGTGCCGCGCTGCGGCAGCACCCAGCACAGGAAACCCAGCCAGACTCCGGCCGCGAGCGACCCTACCTGGGCGGACGCCTTCGCCAGCGCGACCGCGCGGGCCGCGGTGATCGGATGCAGCTGGTGGGTGCCGTTACCGATCTCGTGGTCGTTGACCCGGCTGCGGATCACGAAGGCGAGGGCCACCTCGATCGCGGCCACCGGGTATAGCGACGCGCCCGCAAAGATCGATATCGGCGGGAAATTGCTGTAGGCCAGCCGGGTGGCGACCCACGCGATGACAGCCGCAGTGACGACATTCGCCAGCAGATCCCAGATTCGGGTCGGTTTGAGCTTCACGACAACGACCCCTCCGCAGGCTTGGCCGATGCCAACGAAAACTCGGTCGCTCGCACGCCGGCGCGTTCGGCGGCGTCGAGTCCAGCAACCAGATCGCGCACCGGCAAGGTAATGCCGTCGACCTCGAGCACCGCGTCCGGTTCGACGTCCAGCCACGGGATGAGGACGAAGGCCCGATTGTGCGCCTGCGGATGCGGCAGTGTCAGTTCCGGATCTGCGCTGCGGCAGGCGGTACCGTCCGCTCCGGCACACCAGATCACATCGACGTCGAGAGTCCTTGCGCCCCAGCGCACCTCGCGGACCCGATCGGCAGCCTGCTCCAGCCGCCTGCCACCGAGCAGCCAGTCTCGGCAGTCGAAATCCGGATCGTCCACCAGCACAACGGCATTCAGATAGTCTTCCTGTTCGACCCCGCCCCACGGCGCGGTCGAATACACCGGCGACACCGCGACGACCCGCGGTCCGAAACCGTCGATCACACTGCGCAGATGGGCGAGCCGGTCCCCCAGGTTCGACCCGATCGAGAGCACGGCCCTACTCACGACGCCGCCTCGCTGCGGCTCGGCTCCATCGAGCGCTGTGACATGGTTCGCTCGCTCACGAACACACCTCGCCGGTCGTCGGCGCATCATCGCGGAATGTCACGCCGCGCGCTCCCGGTGCCGCGCGGTGACAACCCGCACATCCGCGAAGGTATGCGGAATCGGCGCGGACGGTTTGTGCACCACCACCTCGACCGACTGGATGCGCGGATCGGTCATTACGTCGTCGGCGATCTCGGAGACCACCGTCTCGATGAGATTGCGCGGCGGGCCCTGGATGATACGCACGGCCCGTTCGGCCAGCCTGCCGTAATCGACGGTGGCCGCGAGATCGTCGGACGCAGCGGCAACGGCGAAATCGACCGACACCGTGAGGTCGACGATGAACTCCTGCCCGTCCTGGCGTTCATGCTCGAATACTCCGTGATGGCCGAAGGCACGCAGGCCGCGCAGCTCGATTCGGTCGCTCACTAGGGCACCATCCCTTCTGCAACCCGAACAGATAGGGTTGTTATCTCTCGGTTCCGGTGGGTGCATGGCCATGGTCGCGAGCCATTTGATGGCCACGATGAGTACTGCCAGCCCCACC